>CAIXBT010000289.1 GCA_903917755.1 uncultured Bacteroidota bacterium | reverse complement strand
TGTAAATATCTATTAAGCAAATATTTGCACAAACGCTCTAAAGCCCTTTTTTTTATTACCTAGCAAAACAATTCTAAAAACAACCCGATACGCAAGGTTCAAAAAGGGACTTTTGAGAAGAGATCGGATTTGGGGTTTTGATAGAAATTGGCGATATTTGCATTTGTTATTGAAATAATGCCAAAGAAAATAAAAGGGGCCCCGCTGTGAGGCGGAGCCGCTAAATCCAAAACCAACATAATTGACTATTGACATCTTAAACGCGAAATAGAAAGTTTATTGCTTTTGGGATAAAGAATATTGATTTGATAGGTTTGCAAGCGAGAATAAAATGACTTTAGATACACAAACAGGTAGGGATATAGCACATGCTGCGGCGCTGCTGCAGAGCGCTGAGGTAGTGGCCATGCCCACCGAGACGGTCTACGGGCTGGCCGGCAATGCCCTCGATGCAGATGCGGTGCTGAAGATATTCAAGGCCAAGAACAGGCCCTTTTTTGATCCGCTCATCGTTCACACCCATGCCATCAGCGAGATAGGCCGCTACGTGAAGGGCATTCCCGGGCAGTTGAGACCGCTCATGGAGCTTTTCATGCCGGGGCCGCTCACGGTGCTGCTGCCTCGTACCGGCCTCATACCTGATCTGGTCACATCGGGTCTGGATCGGGTCGCATTTCGCATACCTGCACATCCGCTGGCATTGTCACTGCTGCGCTCTATCGATTTTCCGCTGGCGGCACCCAGCGCCAATCCCTTCGGATATATCAGCCCGACCACTGCGGCCCATGTACAGGCACAGCTGGGTGGTGTCATACCCTATATCCTCGATGGCGGCCCATGTCAGGTGGGTATAGAGTCTACGATCATCGGGATGGAGGGCGACACGGTGGTGGTGTATCGTCTGGGTGGTCTGGCCATCGAGCAGATAGAGCGCCACACCGGCTCTCTGAAGGTCATGAGCCATAGCAGTTCTGACCCTGCAGGGCCGGGTATGCTGGAGTCGCACTATGCACCACGCACCCCACTGATCGTGGGCGATATCGCTGCGCTGATGCTGGAGCATTCGGGCAGTAAGATCGCGGTACTTAGTTTTTCAAAAAAATACGATGTGCCCCGTAATTATATCTTATCTCCCCAAGGCGATATTGATATGGCTGCCAAGAGGCTCTTCGCCGGAATGCGTGAACTGGATGCTACGGATGCAGACCTCATAATAGCCGAAAGCCTCCCGATGGGAGGCTTAGGTAGAGCTGTGAATGACAGGCTTCAGCGGGCTGCTGCCAAATGAAGCCTTAATGTTTTTTATCTGTTCTTTAAGTAGCCCATCATGAGCAGTGAGCCGCTCAGTCCTGAGGTAGAAACGGTCTGACCCTGATCTACGAAGCTTATACTTTTATTGAAAGAAGTAGAATTGGCACCGATGAGAAACTGGCCGCTCCATACTGTGCTGGTACTTGATACCATATTTTTGATCACGAGTACTTTGCCCGCAGGTACGGTATAGTTTCCGGTAGAGAGATCAAAGACCACCCATGAGAAGTTAGCCGGCATCGTAAAGCCAACCATAGATGTGCCGCATGTAGTAGAGTTGATGGCATATCCGGCCGGCAGACCGAAAGGAAAACTCATAGAATATTTGTTGGTAGCAGTAGGAGCCGTGCCTGATGCAGAGCCTGATGCAGTCTGGGTAGTACCCGATACATCTGATGTGAGAAATACACCATTGATAGCCACACCATAATTCGGACAGGTAGTACTAGAGTTGTGAGATATCTGAGTCACATACAGTGTCTGACCCGCAGGCACCACATATGAGAAGTTACCATTCATATTGACCGGAGTGATGCTGTTCAAACCATCCGGAAAGTCGATAGATGCGAGGTTGGACTGAGCTGAATTAGCAGAATAAAGCGAAAACGGAACTGAGAAGAACTGAACAGTACCAACGGTTACATAGTTAGTGCCCGCATTGGTATCTATCTCTGTTTTGAGAAAGTAAACACCCTTAGACCAGTCTATACCTGAGAATGAACCCGACAGTACAGAACCGTTGCCGATCTGTATGGATATGATACCGGAGTTGTCAGTAGTAGACGTTTGTCTTTCCTGATAGCTGATGGTACCATTGGCAGCATTGGCCAGAACGGACAGACGCAGTGCTACGTTTTTATTTTTGATAGGTAGACCTGAAGCATTCATGGCGACTGCCTGATAGCTGATGGCCTGTGGTACACCGCAATATGCAGAGACATATATCAGCAATGCTAATAGTGTAAGAGAAATCTTTGTCATTGTTTATTGTTTTAGAAGTTTTGAGTTTGAAATAATTTTATCGTTAGCGGTAGCGTGAATAATATACATTCCCTGAGCCAGATGTGACAGATCGATACCATTGGCAGTGTATGCACCGGTATATACTTCCTGACCGAAAGTATTGTAGATGGATACGTTTATGTTGTCCAGTTCAGATTTAATACGGACTATGTTTGAGAATGGATTGGGATAGACCGTAGCATTCTCTGTGGCGACCTCAGCGATACCTGAAGGAGAGGCTACGACAGTCTTGCTGCCGCCCAGAAAGCCCTGCGCCAGACCTATTTCTGAAGATTCTGAAACACCTGTCAGCGGTTCACCCACAGACAGTGTCATCTGCAGTGCGCCTGGCGAACCTATGTAGCCTCCGGTGGAATTAAATACCACCCGCTGCAGAGATTGGCTGAATGAAGCCGCTCCAATTAATGAAATAAATAGGACTAGGTATGCTTTTTTCATGTCTGAAGATTTTCTTGTTCCGTCATTTACGATATACGGTTGGATTTGTTTCAAACAAGGAAGATTTTTATACTGTGTTTGGTTTTTTTAAAAAGAGGAGTACTTTTGCACCGCGTTTCCTAAGGGCGAAGCATATTTTTAAGTAAACAAACAGTCAATGGACAGTTATCCGAGTCGAAGTCGTTTCATACATTAAATTCCCCACTAACTCGGATTGCTCTTGTGCAGTCCCCGGTCAGCGGGACTTAAAAAACAAGAGCCATGCTCAATACAGAAAATATTATCAGGCAAAATACCGATCTTTTCGGGTGCTTGGCTATTGTTTATTCTCCCGACTCTTGTCGCATGGAGTGCTTATTGAATAATACTAAATAGGAAGGAGAGCTAATATGAGTTTTTTCAAAAAAAAGGATGCAAATGCAGGCACAGGCAAATCTTCTTCCGGATTCAATGATCGGGCAGCAGCCCTGCTGAGAAATGCAGCAGGCAGGGATAAACAGGGCCTGTTTCAGTTGTTGGGTAGTGAAGAAGGTGGTCTGGATGCAGATATGGTAGAGCTGAAGCTCGAAAAACTGGGTTCAAATGAAGTAGCACATGACAAGGCACCGGCCTGGTATGTCCAACTATTGCAGGCTTTCGTTGATCCGTTTATCGGAGTGTTGATATTGATCGCAGTGGTGTCGCTTATCACTGATGTGATTCTGGCCCCGGACCCTAATCAGCGAGATTATAAGACAGTGATCGTTGTCACCATACTGATCGTGCTAAGCTCGATGCTGCGTTTCTGGCAGGAGTTCAGAAGCAATAATGCCGCCGAGAAGTTGAAAAGTATGGTCAAGACCACAGCCACAGTGCTTCGCAAAGGTGTGGGCAAAACAGAAGTAGATATTAAAGAGCTAGTGCCCGGAGATCTGATCTCTCTCTCCGCAGGAGATATGATACCTGCAGATTGCCGTATCATGCAGTCTAAGGATCTCTTCGTGAGTCAATCCATACTCACTGGTGAGGCGCTGCCGGTAGAGAAACGTGAGCATATCGTACCCAATGCCAATGAGAGGTCACCGCTGGAATTGGAGAATATTTGTTTCATGGGTACCAATATAGAGAGCGGTACAGCTACAGCTATCATCGTCACCACAGGCAGTGATACCTATTTCGGTTCTATCGGAAAATCACTGACAGGCAAGCGTCCTGAGACTAGTTTCGACAGAGGTGTGAATAGTGTGAGCTGGCTGCTGATCCGATTCATGGTAGTGATGGTGCCGGTGGTATTTCTGATAAACGGATTGAGCAAACATAACTGGACCGAGGCATTTCTTTTTGCATTGGCACTGGCTGTAGGTCTCACTCCTGCCATGCTGCCTATGATCGTGACGGCCAATCTGGCCCGCGGTGCAGTAAATATGAGCAAAAGAAAGGTGATCGTGAAGAGACTGAATGCTATCCAGAATATCGGTGCCATGGATATATTGTGTACGGACAAGACAGGGACACTCACGATGGATAAGATCGTACTGGAGCGCTATCTGAATGTGTATGGTACTGAAGATAACGAAGTGCTGAAATGGGCTTATCTCAATAGTTTTCATCAGACAGGTCTCAAAAATCTGCTGGATGTGGCAGTGCTGGATCACGTAGAGATCAATGACGTACTGAAAGTGGAACAGTCTTTTCAAAAAGTGGATGAGATACCTTTTGATTTTCAGCGCAGACGTATGTCAGTCATTCTGGAGCAGAATCACAAACACCTTCTGATATGCAAGGGCGCTGTGGAAGAAGTGCTGGACCTCTGTTCATTTGCATTTGATCCGGGAGAGGACAGACAGCTGCATATAGAGCGCGACACGATCATTCCTATGGATGATAAGATGCGTGAGACCATTCTGGCCACCACTAAGAAACTAAATAAAGAAGGTCTGCGTGTATTGCTGGTGGCTATCAAGGAATATGATGAGCGTCCGCTTACTTATTCCGTGGCTGATGAAAGTAACATGGTCCTGACTGGTTTCATCGGTTTTCTGGATCCGGCCAAGCCTTCTGCCAAGCCTTCTATCGAGGCATTGCAAAAACTCGGTATCACACTCAAGGTACTGACGGGAGATAATGAAGTCGTGACAAAAAAAATATGCCGTGATGTCGGTATACCCATCAATAATATTGTGATGGGCAATGACCTTGACAATATCAGTGATGAAGACCTGACCAAACAGATCGATGACATTGGCATATTTGCGAAGCTGAGTCCCGCACAAAAGAGTCGCGTCGTAAAAGTGCTTCAGGCCAAGGGGCATACAGTGGGATTCATGGGCGACGGTATCAATGATGCAGGTGCACTCAGAGATGCAGATGTGGGTATATCTGTAGATACAGCCACAGATATAGCAAAGGAGAGTGCGGATATCATTCTCCTCGAAAAAGACCTCATGGTCCTTCGCAAAGGAGTCATATATGGCCGAAGGACATTCGGAAATATCATCAAGTACATCAAGATGACCGCCAGCAGCAATTTCGGCAATATGTTCAGTATGCTCGGTGCCAGTGCATTTCTGCCATTTCTACCCATGCTGCCTATTCAACTGCTGGTGCAGAACCTGCTCTACGATATATCTCAGATATCCATACCCTGGGACATGATGGACGAGGAATATCTGGAGAAACCACGTAAATGGGAAGCTGACAGTATAGCTCGTTTTATGATATTTATCGGGCCTATCAGTTCGATATTTGACTATGCTACCTTTGCGGTCATGTATTGGTTCTTTAAGGCTAATACTCCCGCTCATCAGTCTCTCTTTCAGTCCGGCTGGTTTATAGAGGGCCTGCTATCACAGACTCTGATCATTCACATGATACGTACGCGCAAGATACCATTCATACAAAGCTGGGCTACTGCTCCGGTCATTGCATTGACCAGTGCGATCATGGTCATAGGTATAGCCTTGCCTTTCACACCTTTTGCAGATGCCTTCAATATGGTACCACTGCCGCTGCTGTATTTCCCGATCCTGATAGCCATCCTGGTAGCCTATTGTGCGCTGACTCAGGTGGTCAAAATGTGGTATATCAAGAAGTTTGATATCTGGCTGTGATGAAAAATAAATTGGTTCATCGTAATAATGCATACCTGGAAAATAGAAATATTTTAATTTAGAGATATGGGAATGCAAAGTTTATTATACCATGGATTTGGTATAAAGGATCAGGAGTATATCAGGACCTCTTATGAGGGCGGGGAGATCG
>CAIXBT010000288.1 GCA_903917755.1 uncultured Bacteroidota bacterium | reverse complement strand
GGCTTTTACTTTTTCATCTTCACGCAGTTCTTTGATCTCTTTAGCAAAACGCTCACCCCCCACCTGTTTGTCACCACCTTCACCGTCCACTATCTCCCCATCAGCACAGAGCACAGCCACCTTAGCAGAGGCATCTGATGTATTGGTCAGCAGGCTATAGTATTGCTGTATCTCTACAAATTTCAGATCATCCTTTTTTGAAATACCCAATTTGCCTTTCATGGCCGATTCCACCTGATCATAATATGCTGTGGCATCTATCATTTTAAGTTCCTTGGCATCATTGGGCAGTGTAGCCTTGAGGTTATTGATGATGTCGCTGAGCACAGCCGTATCGATGTGTCTGTCTGCACTTAGATTCATAAGAAACTGAGAGTAAACATCACTGTATATACTGGTCATCTGCTCACGATTCGGGTCGCTCATTTTATCTCTCAGAAATGGTTCGATGGCACTCTTGAAAGCGCCGCAATGAAAGTCCTGCACCTCCACGCCTATCTTTTCGAGGGCATTTTTGTAATACATGATCTCACGTCCGAAACCCAGCACTTCCATGCCTCCGTTAGGGTTCAAAAAGATACTGTCTGACACCGCTGCGAGATAATATGACTTCTGATTGGCATACTCTCCGTAGGCATACACGAATTTTCCTGATTTCTTGAAGTCCTTGATCTGATTGCGGAGCACCTCGATAGTAGCCAGACCATTTGAATTGAAGCCCATGGGCAGGTATATGCCCTTGATCTTGCTGTCTGTAGCTGCTTTTTTCAAAATTTCGCAAACATCATACAGACCTATGTTCTTTCTTTCTTTGCCACTGGAGAAACCAAGTTGCTCCTCGACACTTTGCTCGGATTTTTCAGCCAGTTTATAATTCAGATCCAGTTTCAATACAGAATTGGCCTCCACCTTCACAGCTTCACTTTTTGTAGAAGATTTAGCTATGCCTATCAGCAGAAACACACATAAAATAAAAAACACAAAAATGCCGACTACTGTGGCAAAAACATACTTGATAAATTTAAGCATAAGGAAATATTTTAGGTTTACTATTGTATAAGGAGACGCTAAAGCAATATTAATATTTTTGCGTTAATTCATTTTCGGATATACACATTATGAGAGAGGATGTTTATTTATTGCTGGGGTCTAATGTAGGAGACAGGGATGCCAATATTGCCAAAGCCTGTGAGCTGATCGGTCAGGAAACGGGTTCATCCATCAGGCAGTCAGCGCTCTATGAGACAGCCGCATGGGGCAAAACGGATCAGGCGGCCTTTCTGAATCAGGCCATCGCTATAGATACGGACCTGGCACCATTGGCCTTATTGACATTGCTAAAAAAGATCGAAAAGCGGGTAGGCAGGATCGATACAGAAAAATGGGGGCCGCGGGTGATAGATATTGACATCCTGTTTTATGGCAGGGAGATCATTCAACTGCCTGAACTACAGGTGCCACATCCATATCTGCCGGTCAGAAGGTTCGCCTTGTTACCATTGTCAGAGATAGCCGATATGAGACATCCCGTATTGAAAAAAACAATAAAAGATCTGCTGGCAGAATGTCCGGACACATCTGAAGTAAAAGTATACAAGTGAATTATCAGTTTATAACAATAGAAGGCTGCATAGGCGCAGGCAAGACCACACTGGCCAGAAAGATAGCGGAGGACATGAACGGACGGCTCATATTGGAGCAGTTTGAAGAAAATCCTTTTCTGCCCCGTTTTTACAGCGATCCGGAGCGTCATGCATTCCCTGTGGAATTATACTTCATGGCCGAACGTTTTCATCAGCTGCAGAACATGATGAGCGAGCAGGATATGTTCAAATCTTTTACCGTATCAGATTTTCTGTTTCAAAAGTCTTCGATCTTTGCCATGAATAATCTCCGCGATCATGAAGCTAAGCTATACCGAACGCTGTTTGACATCATCAACCCAACTCTGCCCAAACCTGATCTAATCTTGTATCTGTATGCGCCGGTCGAGAAACTACTGGACAATATCCGTAAGCGCGGCCGGGAATATGAGCAGCAGATCAGCCCAGAGTATCTCGGCAATATTCAGCAGGCATATCTCGATCATTTTAAATTTCTGACCAATACAAGGATCGTCCTACTGGACACGTCAAACCTTGATTTCAAGCAAAATCCGGCCGATTATCAAAGAATTGTTGATATTTTGAATGATAAACACCACATAGGGATCACTTATCTGTGAATAATTGTATTAGTCTCACTTCGGAAAAAAGATATATTTGCTATACAAAATAAGCACATTAATGAAAAAAGCATTACTCGGACTATTGGTATCCTTTATAGTTGTACAATCATATGCCGGCGTGGAAATGAATTACGCTTTGGCTGATTCCGCAAAGGCTAAAAAGGTCAAGGAAGCAAAAAAACCAAAGGACGACAAGAAAAAAGAGGACACAAAGAAGACTGATGCTAAACCGGCTACGACCACGACTACGACCGGCACCACTACATCTACCAGCAGCAGCAATAACTCAAAATACCAATTGCCATTCAAGACCTGGGCAATAGCCGTGAATGGCTCTTTCACCAATCCATATACAGATCTGAAGTACAGGCGGTTTCTGGGTGTTTCAAAACCTAAGAACGAATACCAGTGGGGGGTAGGCATAAGCGCTATACACATGCTGGATGGTGCTTTCGGTATCATGGGAACCTTCAATGCAGGTGCACTGCAGGGTGTGGCCGACTCAAATATGGACGACAGGATCACATGGAATGCGATGAGAGCTGCTGGTGTCAATCCATCAGGAAATTATTTTAAGGCCAATTTCTACGAAGGTTCATTCAATCTGTATTGGGATATCTCCAATACTATCTTTGGTGTAAACAGACTGATACGCGGCCAGAATACCGGCAAAGGCTACAAACCAAGGTGGGTATCTCTGTATGCATTCGGAGGTTTGGGCTTCAACTATACAACAACAAATGTCTATAAACTGAATAACGGACAGCTCGACACGACCAAGATCAATGGCGTTTCTGTTTTTCATAATGGCAGCACGAGCAATCTGGTGGTTCCTGTCGGTCTAGGATTGAAATTCAAACTAAGTAAGAGTATCGACATCGGTATCGAAAGCTCATGGCATTTCACATTCACAGATCAGTTGGATGGTTTCCAATATGCGCATATCAACAACAAAAGACGTGATGATTTCTACTCTATGACCGGTGTGACACTGACATGGAAACTCGGCACCCGCAAACGCGATAAAGAACATATAGAATGGAGAAATCCTATCGAAGGTGTTTATTCCCGTCTGGACAAACTGGACAAGAGAGTGGATATGCTCTACAAAGACTCTGATGGCGATGGTGTGAGCGATGTATTTGACAAGGATAATAACACTCCTGAGGGTGTGAAGGTATATGGCGATGGTACAAGCATCGATTCAGACAACGACGGTGTGCCTGACTACAAAGATGTAGAGCCATTCTCTGATCCGGGTGCTAAAGTCGATGAGAACGGCAAGTCTATCGATTCTGATGGTGACGGTGTGCCTGACAGCAGAGACCTGGAACCAAATACTCCTAAGGGCAATAGCGTAGACAATCAGGGCAGATCTCTGGACAATAAATTTGCTACAAAAGATGACCTGAAGAACCTGAGCAACGGACATGGCGGATTCTTCTTCCCATCGGTTTATTTTGAATTCAACAAAGACAATATCGATCGCCAATATGAGCCGGAACTTCAGTCTATCGCTAAGACTCTCCGCGAAAATCAAGGCCTCGTGATCAAAGTAATAGGCTATTGCGATCAGAGAGGTACAGTACCATACAATGACGATCTGGGTATGAGGCGAGCTAAGAAGATCATAGACTATATGGTCAGAGTGTATGGCTTCCCGGCTACTTCTTTCGAAGCTGTATCTGTCGGAAACCGTACCACAGAGAAAGCTGAACACTGGATCAACAGAAGAGTGGATTTCGCTGCAAAGAAATAAGACGATTCAAAACTGGTAGAATATATAAATGGCATCATCATTCGTGTTGATGCCATTTTCTTTTTATACTTTCGAAAGAATTATTCTAAAATAAAAGCAATCCATGATGCGGCTATATTCTATCATCATCACTTTTTTTATTCTTGCATTATCTTCCTGCGTGCTGAAGCATGATCCCG
>CAIXBT010000287.1 GCA_903917755.1 uncultured Bacteroidota bacterium | reverse complement strand
TCTGGAATATCAACGATAGTATTAAGCAAATGATAGAAAAGGAGAAGAATTTTAAACCGAATGTCAAATACACAGTTATTGCAGAAATATCAATTGATGAATTAGGTAACAGCAAGAGTAAACTCATTTCTTTCTCTAAGAAAACTTTGTCTGAAGGAGTAATAAAGGCAATAGTACACTTACTTGAGAATCAGCCTGAGGTGCCTTACTACAAAGGAATTGTTCTTCAAGCCAAATCGATTGATACGATAGAGTTTTTTGGTAGTGAGCACGTTAAAGAAAATTACTCTAAAAAACAACGCCCATCTATGGCCCAAGAAACAGATGGTTCAAAGAGCAATCAAATAGGAAAAACAGAAAATATTGTTCGACGCAAAGTAATAATGGATGCAGGTCTACGAAAGCTTCCCGATTTTTATTCCGATATTATTCTGGAAATACCTGAAAATGCGAAGGTAGAGGTTTTGTATGAAAATGTGGCTTTGAATGGATATGTTTATGTAAGATATAAAGAAAAAACAGGGTATATAAATTCTCAATTTCTAAGTAATAAGGGTACAGCAAATCCGAAAAGAAATACAATACCTCAAAAAAAGATTGAGGCCCCGCCTAAAAACAAACCGATATCAATCAACCGATATAAAGAAGTAAAAAAGAAAGATATTCATACTATTGATAGAGGACTCTTAATTCGTAATGCTTGGAACAAAGTTGTTGCAAAGCTACCAGTTGATGAACTTTCGTTAGGCGGTAGAGTTGCTTACCCGTTTTCTCTACTTCAAATGAAATATCTGTTTAACGATAAATATGATAGGCCAATTCATGGATTGGACATTACTTTAAATATTGCACAGTGGGTTGATGTGGATCTGCTCTATTGTTATCATTTTAATTTGATACAGCTTCGTTCTTACTACAAACTTTACGCTGGAGGAGGTCTGGGTTTTGGTAGTTACTTTAAAGAATCGCCAATTAACGCTTTAGCAAATTACTATGGCGCCACATATAATAATTCGATTGACAGAAAGCGCATTACACTTATTCCTGTAGTTGGTAGTGATTGGATACTTAAAAGATCAGGTGGTCATGCGATAATCTCTTTGGATTATAGACCGTCAATTGATTTAGTTCACCCTTCATTTTCGCCTTGGTGGAATATAGGTTTATCTTTCAGATACAAATTTTGATGCAGGTAGCTAATAGTTTCTTAGATCTTGCTGTTTTCTGTTTCCGTCAGAAGAAAGCAGCCAGCCATTCCATTTTCTGAAGAAATTTTTAACGCTTTTCGGGACAGCATTTCTGCTATCCAGCCATGTTGGCTCTTTAATTTCAGGCCTTGGGCTGCAAGCGTGGATATCATTCCCGGTTCCAAGTATTAAACTCGCTACTATAGGTTTTATAGGGATACGTGATACAATTTGATTTTATTGATTGAAGCGATATGAGATTTGAAATGAACGCCTCGGCCTCAACTTGGGCTACTCCCAACTTATTTAATAATCGGCATAGTTTATAAATATATGTGTGCTTGTTGCCCTCAACAAAGTGTACTCCCTGCCTGGTTAAAATTGTTGTAGCAAAGTCAATTTTACTTCCGGGTATCTTAAAATAAATCAGCTTACTTGACCCCGGATTTTTTAAACAAGGAGCTACTCGGTCCGAGGACATTCTCGGCAACGACAATGGCGTAGTGTCATAATTTATGAAGTAATTTTCATCATAGGAAACAAACCGCAGCCTGTTTTTATTCTTGGTGCTTTCATCAAAATTCGAAAGGCAACCATTCAACTCCAACCATCTGACTAAAAAATCAAAATAGCTTTCATGTCTCTCTGGTTCAGCAACGTGTATAATAACAAAAATACCCTCACCCCTACAGCTATCACAAGCGAAAGAAACGAAAGGCTCTGATGTAACCTGCTTTTTTAAAACTTTCAGATTATCGGCAGAGCCATCTTTCACGTCAAGGTCAAGACATATGGCTCCCGTGAAGTAAGCCATATCTTTTGCATTGCGGCTCCCTTTGCCATCCTTTTCAAAATATCCTGAAACAGTAAAGCAGGGCAGCTCAGAGTCTTTGAAGGCTCTTTGCTTTTCTTTAGGTAAAGTCCTCAGTCTGGATACCAGCTCATAGTGCCTTGCGTGCATACTTTCCAGGACTTTCCCCAAAGGGATTTTTGTGCCGTAATAAGCGCGAGTTCCTACTTCCGTAACGGCTTTAGGATAGTAGTTTACGTATTGATTTAAGGGACTCATTTTTTGATGTGCGGCATTCTTCCACCCGCAAAGTGGTTATGGAAAAATTAAGTGGGGGTGAGAAACTCAGACTAAGAATTAAACGAAAAAACGAATTAAGGTTTCGGTATGGAGGGGTTATCATTATTTCGTTATTTCGTTTACTTCGTAAAAATTACTGGGTCTCCCCCCGGTTACTTCGGATCGCATAATAATTTTACCGCCCTCCACTAAATGTTTTAAAGCCTCATTCAGTTCCCGACTGGTCTTGTTATTTGAGAACAATCTGTGTATAGCTGTAGTGGTCATCCGGCCCGCACTTCTTATTTGCGCTAATATGTTTTCAGTCGTTTCGTCACCGTATTTTTCACTGAAAATATATTTGGCAGAGGCTTCGCAATATTTCCATAGAGCCAGCGCGGCGTTAAGATGCTCAACTGCGATTTGCGGAGAACAGTCGAGTAAAGAATAGATAAGCGCCAGCCGCAGCACTTGCGCCTCCGCTCTGCTTGTAATGGAGCCTAAAAGTCCATATGATTCAATTGCCAGTTCAGCGTATATATCCTTCCATCGGGCTATTGCCTCCTTTGTTTTTGTGATTTGCTGAGGTTCGCTCCCAAACTTTAGGGCTTCTTTTAACTCATCGTATGGAATAATGTCATATGGGAAATTACCCCCCTCAGGAAGCAATTGTGTTCTTCGTGAGCAACACCATAAAAACCTATTTGCGATGCCGTTGGCTACATCCGTATCAGTTAAATTTTTCAACAGTTCGTACTTTGTGATGTGCGCCAAAATGCTTATATGTGCATTTGTCGCAATGATAGGGTCATTCTTAGTTAGTGTACTTAGGTTGCCGGTATCCCATGCTTCCCTTAGC
>CAIXBT010000286.1 GCA_903917755.1 uncultured Bacteroidota bacterium | reverse complement strand
AGAAAAGCAGCCGAAGAGCAGATACTGGCCCTGACACAAAATCTGGAGAAAAAAGTGGTAGAACGTACATCACAGCTCGAACAGTCGATCAAAGAACTCGAATCATTCTCTTACTCCGTATCTCATGACCTTCGTGCGCCGCTACGTATCATAGTCACGATATGACCGCCGGCGAGATAGCCGATGCATTCGACTTCTCCAAGCCCACCATATCACACCATCTCGATCTGCTGAGGCAGGCAGGGCTGGTAGAGAGTGTCAAACAAGGCCAGTACATCTATTACTCGCTCAATACTACCGTGATGGACGAGATCGTGACCTGGTTCATTCAGTTTTCTAATCCCAAAAAATCAAAAACAAAAAAATGATCATGAAAAAGCTCACCTACAAAAGAGAAGCCATCTTCTGGATATTATTGCTGATACCCTTCATCTATATCGCATATATCTGGACACAGATACCCGACCATGTACCTGTGCATTTTGACATGCATGGCACGCCTGATAACTGGGGCGGGAAATTCTCGATATTCCTGCTGCCCGGCGTGAATATCGGTATGTATCTGCTCATCCTCTTCCTGCCGAAGATCGACCCCAAAAGAATGAACTATGATCTCTTTAATTCCATATTCTACAAGATGCGCCTCGCCATCGTATTCTTTCTCTGTGTACTCAGTCTGATCATCACACAGGCCGCGATAAAAGGGCAGATAGATCAAAATATCTCACATCTGATACCGGTCGCAGTGTTTTTATTTCTGGCCATACTCGGCAACTTCATGATCAATATCAAACCAAACTGGTTTCTGGGTGTGCGCACACCATGGACACTGAGCAGCGACTATGTATGGCGCCAGACACATCAGGTCATCGGCCGCATATGGTTCTATGGAGGACTGATCTGTGCCGCGCTGAGTTTCTTTGCAGGTGAAGAATGGGGTTCAAGACTCATTTTGACATTTGCACTCGGCACTACTGCCTTTGCTTTTGCATATTCTTATTGGCTTTACAAAAAGGAAATGGAGAAGTTATGATGCATTACTCACTCAAATATATTTCACCATGAACTTAAATCAGATCACCATACCGGCATCGGATGTAGCAAGCTCAATAGTGTTTTATGAAATGCTGGGCTTGAAATTGATCGTGCGCTCACTGCCAGACTATGCACGATTTGAATGTCCGAAGGAGATGCTACATTTTCTCTTCACCATACCGATCAGGCTCAGTATACTGATGGTATCTGGGTATATTTTGAAGTAACGGATCTCGACGAGTGTGTTGATTCACTAATAGCAAAGGGCATCGCTATCGAAGAAATGCCAAACGACAAGCCCTGGTTATGGAGAGAAGCAAGACTGAAAGATCCCGACATGAATCAGATCATCCTATATTATGCCGGTGCCAACAGAAAAAATCCGCCATGGAGGATATGAGAGTAGTTTGTGGAGATCGAGACGTTTAAATATCTTTAATAAATGAAAGCACCTTTGGTTTTAGTCATCAGTATTCTACTGCTTGGTTCTTGTCATCAGACCCCACAGCCTGCAGCAGCAGATATATCGGCAGTGCCCATTCCTCCGCTACATCTGTCGGGCCGGTCCTATACATTCGGGCCGCAGATGGATACTGCCAATTGCAAAGCGATCGCAGCCTGTGACTGTTGCGAAACCAATATATTATTTACAGATGAGCATCAGTTCATCGCTATCTTTCTTTGTCTCTTTGACAACACCTATGCTCATGGCAGATACCGAATAGAAGGCGACAAAGTCTATCTCGCATTTGAGGGCCAGAAAGTAAATGAGATCACAAACATCACAGTTCACGCAGATACCATAGCGACACATGGAGATACAACCCTCAGCGAAACCGAATATAAGGTCGCAGCTATGCCTCACAGTATTGATACGCTGTCAGCCTTCATGTGCGGAGGAATAGTAGGATTCAAATCTCACAATATAGATTATGGTATGCCTGATAGCGCAGGTGCGATGAAACCAAGCCTCGACAATCTGCATAGCATACTGGAAAGGATGAAATATAAATAGTGAACGGTGATCCTAAGATCCCATTTTCTCTTATTTACTATTCTCCCGGCTTATAGATCCGTTCGGCATGTTTGTAGGCCCAGTCTTTGCTGAGACTTTCTTCTTTGGTTTGCTCATTCACATACAGGTGCATCTGGTCAGTATAGTGCTTCGCACCTTTGGTATTGCTGCTGCCGTAGGCGTGAATGCTCCTGAGTGCAGGCAGGCCGCTGCCCTTCGGCCAATGTGCCAGCAGGATGTACGATTCTCCATTGTGAACCCAGATAGTGCTTTGTGTCTGCTGTGCACTGCCGTCGCGCTTCAATATTCTGCTTCTGTGGCGATCACCGTATTTAGCATTCCACATGTCAGGACCACCATTGGTAGCCAGGTCTATGGTGTCGCGAATGTGGCGCTGATAGTTGCCCAGCGGTACATTGAGCGTGCCATAATCAGCGAGCATATCTTTTTTTACATGGCGTAGCCCATCGGCGAAGTATTGCATCTTTGCTGCATTATTTTTGGTAAAAAGCTGATCCATCGAATCGTTGATACCAAAATAGCATCCGTATAGAAAACGATAAAGCAGTGTGGCATTAGTATCGGCTATGGCACCTTCGCGCTTCACCGCCCATACCTTGAGTATCTTGATAGCGTCTGCTATATCAGGGTAGTCGCTTTCTCGCATGCTGAAAATATCTTCTATCTCAAAATGCTTGAACGGAGCCGTGACATGCTGCGGATAGTGATTATCGTATTTGATATGGAGAAAATCGTCCCAGCTCAGTTTACGACCTTTCATCTCATCCATCATTTCATAGAGCCGCAGACTACGGTTGGTCTGATTCATTTCAAAGCCAACATTCTTTTGCATAGGCAGCATCGGCGGATTCTCATCCTTTGCTGTCATTGAGTAAGATGTATTATTGGCATCAAACACCCAGCCGCATTTAGGGTTCAGCACATGCGGCAGCGAGTCATGCGGGAGAAATTTGGTCCATAGCGTTTTCATTGTATTGCCCGGCACGGTGGTCTTCCAGTCGTAACCATCGGCACGTATAGGCATGGCGCCATTGCTCACGCAGTAAATGGTATCAAACCTGTCAGCATAAGTGATATACTGATTTACGATGCCCTGCATATTGAGCACATTGCGAAACTCGGTATAGTTCTTTGCCTTATTCATCAGAAACCACTGCTCGGGAGATTTGATGGTCATATTTGCCGCGAGTCGAATAGCAAAAACACCTTCATCATTCTTGTATGTAGCACCGTAGATGCTCCACCAGCGCTTCTTGCTGATCGTAAGTATGAACTTATGTTTGTCTCTGTTCTTTGCGAGATTGACGGAGAGTTTGGCGTGTTTGGTCTCGAGTTTATGCGATATACCATCTACGAGGTAGTGGTTCTTTTTCTTAGGATCCATTTCGAGTTGAAAAATGTCTATGGCATCAAAATAATTGGTCGTATGCGCCCAGCCCAGATTTTCATTCACTCCGTGAAATAGCGACACCGCCCCGTGAAAGGTAGCGCCCATAGCATTCCAGCCTTCTTCGCTGCACACATGCGCCTCGTACCAGCTCATAGGCCCCTCGAGCGGCTGATGCGCATTGACATCGAGATACACGCCACCGTCGGTAGTGATATTAGAGTCCATAGCGAGTGCATTGGAGCCGCGCGCCTGCTTGTCATACTGCAATGCCAGCGGCACTTTGCCACCCACTACGCTTTTGATAGCGCCATCTACGCCCGTCATCAGCGCCATAGAGAGCATATAGCCCGCTATGAAATCCGATGGATGCACCGGCAGCAATGTCTTTGACACCACCTGATCGGGATGTTTCTTTGCATAGTCATTTCCGGCAGCAGCACCGGCATCGAGCAGTTTGCGAAACTCAGGCGAGAGGTCTTTCTCATATCGCTCTTTGATGATGTCGGGCACACCCAGCAACTGTACTGCATAGTCGATCTTTGCTCCTTCTATTCCTAGCATGATACCGAGTTTGCCGCGGGCAAGCATGAGCCCCCACTGCACAGTCTTGAAATCATCCTCACAGGCTGCATACACGAGGCCATAGGCCACATCTGCATCGGTTTTGCCGAAGATATGCGGCACACCGAAACTATCTCTGACTATCTCTACATGATAGTTGGGATTGACCTGAGAGAAGGCACAGATACTGACACCGAGTACCAGTGCGAGCAGGAAAAGTTTTTGCTTCATTGAAATGATGATTTATAAAAATAAAGATGCAATAATTTAGAAAAACTGAGCGATTATTTTTTTGTCAAACTATCTAAAACCTGCCTCTTAAATGTTTGAAACTTCTTTTATATTTACCCTGCACGACATAACGACTTTTACAACAAATTAATCTCATGAAAAAAGGATATACCCGCTCACTAATACGTTTTTCGATATTGATCCTTGCCTTGTGCACCGCACAAATGTCTAAGGCGAATTGTATCGCCAATGCCCACTGGACTTATACCAATCCATCAGGTGACTCGGTCGCTTTCGCAGCGGTAGATACGAATGTATTCATGCATCATGTCTGGCGCTTCGGCGATGGTACTGTCGATAGCAGCGGCCATGCATTGAGCCACGTATATGCCAATGCAGGCACCTATACAGTATGTCTGCATGTCTATTACCCCAATGGCTGCTCGGATTCGGTCTGTCAGACCATTCTGATAGGCGACACCTGCCATATCACTGCTGCATGGACCTCTCTGCGTCTCGGCGGCGACAGTGTGAGGTTCACGGCTGCTGATACCAACAGTGCTGCGACCCACATCTGGAATTTCGGTGATAACGGCTATTCTTTCGGCACCACACATGTGACCCATCACTATGCCAGCCCTGGTATCTATCAGGTATGCTTCTATTCATACAGAGCGGGTACGGCATGCTCGGATTCACTCTGCCAGTCGGTCACTGTCAGTAGCGATACCTGCGGACTGATAGCCTCATGGTCATCTCTTAGTCTCGGCGGCGATACGTTGAGTTTCACATCGACCAACACCGATACAAGCCTCAGTTATAAGTGGAATTTCGGTGATGGCAGCTATGCCACAGGCCGGAGCGACACATCGCACGTATATGCCCACTCGGGGTTTTACACCGCCTGTCTCTATCTGCACAAGCCGGGCACCAACTGCTATGATACTATCTGCAGATCGGTGAGTGTAGGCAGCAATCCATGCGGTATCAATGCCTCATGGACCGACTATACACACGGCGGCGATAGTGTGCGGTTCTATGCGGTTGATACGAATAGTTCCGCGTCACATCAGTGGAATTTCGGTGATGGAAATTTCGCATCCGTTGTGACTAACACCTCTCATCACTATACCGCACCCGGCACCTATCACGTATGCTTCTATGTGTACATCCCTAATACTGCCTGTTCGGATTCATTCTGTCAGAATGTGACCGTGAGCAGCGATACCTGCGGCCTCAGTGCTGCTTGGACCACAGTGAATCTAGGCGGTGATAGTCTCCGCTTCATAGCCACAGATACAAACAGTCTCGCCCATCACATCTGGAACTTCGGCGATGGCACGATCGTATCAGGCAGCACAGATACTGTGCATCGGTATGCTTCATCCGGCACTTATCATGTGTGCTTCTATGTCTATCTGACCGGAACAGGATGTAGTGACTCGATCTGCCAGACGGTGACAGTCGGTACCCCACCATGCCATGTGACCGCAGCATGGACATCCTATAGTGTGGGCGGTGATAGCATGAGATTCTATGCCAGTGATACCAACAGTACAGCCACTCATATATGGAATTTCGGCGACGGCAATTATGCTTATGGTACTACTGCCACTTCTCATACTTATGCAGCAGCAGGGACCTATCACGTGTGCTTCTTCGCTTATCAATCAGGTACCAGCTGTTCGGATTCGCTCTGTCAGAATATCACCATAAGCATTGATACCTGCCACATCACTTCATCATGGTCATCTGCGGTGCTGGGTGGCGACAGTGTGAGATTCTATGCGACTGATACGATCAGCTCACTAACTTATGTTTGGAATTTCGGTGACAGCACCTCAGATTCCAGCAGAGTCACTACACATACTTTCGGTACGCCGGGTGTATATCATGTGTGTCTGCTCGTATCTAAGCCCGGCACTACATGCAGCGATTCACTCTGCCAGAATGTGACCGTGACCGCTGCACCACTCTGCCATATCACTGCCGCATGGACTTCAACTGTAGCGGGCAATGACAGTATTCATTTCCTGGCATCAGATACCAACAGCGCCGCACATCATGCATGGAACTTCGGCGATGGAAGCACATTATCAGGCACGACCAATACCATTCATCATTACGCAGCAGCAGGCACCTATACGGTTTGCTTCTATACATACATTCCTAATACGAATTGTTCTGACTCGCTGTGCAGGTCAGTAAGCGTGACCGGCAATGCAGCCTGCAATATCACTGCCAACTGGAGTTCAAGCATAGTAGGCAATGACAGCATACATTTCATCGCAGCTGATACCAATAGTGCCGCACATCACATCTGGAAATTCGGCGATGGCACGTCAACTTCTGGCACGACCAATACCATTCACCATTATGCATCTGCGGGTACCTATACCGTGTGTTTCTATACATACATACCGAGTTCAAGCTGCTATGATTCACTCTGCCAGTCTGCCGTGGTGACCGGTAGCTCACCATGTACCACTACCGCCGCATGGACTTCGAGTGTGATAGGTACAGACAGTATCCGCTTCGTAGCGTCAGATACAAACAGTGCCGCACATCATATCTGGAACTTCGGCGATGGCACGAATGGCACAGGTACTACAGTGACCCATGCGTATGCGACATCGGGCAACTATACTGTTTGCTTCTACACATATATCCTCAATACCAACTGCTATGACTCGCTCTGCAGAAGTGTGACCGTGCCATCTGCATGCACGATCACAGCTGCATGGACATCAGGCAATCTCGGTGGCGACAGTGTGAGTTTCGCGGCGACAGATACCAATAGCGCTGCGCACCATATCTGGAACTTCGGTGACGGAGCGATAGTGTCAGGCACTACTCATACCCATCATACTTACGGTTCGCCGGGTGCATACAATGTTTGTTTCTATGTCTACATTCCCAATACCACATGCTTTGACTCGCTTTGCCAAACTATCAATGTAGTGCTTGGCATCAATAATATCAATGCACAGATGCCTTCCATTACCGTTCAGCCGAATCCATTCAGTCAATATACTTTGATCAAAGTGGATGGCCAGACAGAAGCATATGAACTCAATGTGTATGATCTGATGGGTAAACTTATCAGACATCAGATATCTGCTTTAAATATGTTTACTTTGGAAAGAGAAAACCTCGTGTCAGGTATGTATATGTATGAAGTGACACTGAAAGGTGCTCCGATCGGCAAAGGCAAGATCATAGCAGAATAAATATCAAAGATAATTTCCCTTAAAAGTAGATGGTGCTGTCAAATGATGGCACCATTTTTATTTGTAAAAAATCGATCCGTTAATACCTGTGATGCTTATGTGGTTTATCATCCTTTTTCTGATGAGCGATGACCACTTTGGCTATGCTCGCCATGATGCGGCTGCCCAAATCTCCCTTGCCGCCATATTTATGGCCGCGACGGAAAGAATCAAAATACATTTTGGTATAAAGCATGGCTACGAGAGCACAGCGGTTGTGTGTGAAGTTCTTTCCTGCCCTGCGCAGTGTCACATGTTGCGCGCCATCCAGTTTCATCTGTTTGTATGCCACGAATGCATTGAGCGGAGTGACCTGCTCATCGCTGTCGCAATAGCATAACTGTACCGGCGACTCGGGTTTCCAGTCATAAAGATTATTCTTTCTGATGGCCTGTATGAGCGGAAAGTCAGGGTTATGCAGATACAAATTTACAAAGGTATCTTTCAGCATATCGCCGGGTATGGGCGGCAGAAAGTCAATGATATCATCGAGGTTGGGTTTCTGACTGGCCAGTTGGGGAATAATGGAATCATAAGGATGCTTGTAGATCACATTTACATCAGGGCCCACCAGATGATAGACCTCATTATATGAGCCCAGCAGATATGGCAGATAATGCGGCTCTGTATATTTTTTAAACATGACCTTACCCTCCACGCCTGTCATATCATATGCCCCGCTCATAGGCGATGCGGCGGTCACATGCAGCCGGTCCGAATACTTGTCTTGAATGAGTTTATCCGTAGCGAGAGCTGCATAACCACCCTCGGAATAACCTGACAGAAATAGCTGGCCGTTGGTTTTCACATCGCAGTCAGCATTGATCTCATGCACCGCAAACAGCATATCTACCGAGGCCTGCCCGAGACTTTCCGCCACCTGATAGAGATGAAATTTCTCTCCATGACCGAGACCTACATAGTCAGGCAGCGCTACTACATAGCCATCCATAGCCATAGCGAGACAGAAATACTCCTCTCCACCGAGATGCTTGTGCCTGCCTTTATTCACCCGCGTACCATGATTATATATCAGCTCAGCCGCTCCCTTTTTGACACCGTGAGGCACGAAATAGAGACCGCTGGCCTTGATCCTGCTACCGTCATGCCACTGCGTATAATAGGTCACATCATACACATCTACATCATATCTCGCAGGCACACTGGACTTGGGGAGATGACGCTTTTTTAGCGTCTCGCGAAACTCTTCTTTGGTCATGGTCTGATATAGCGTGTATGATATCAGATGGCCCTGACCAAAGGCGATCGTATATAGAGCAAGCAGAATAACTGTGCAAAATGTTTTTAGCATGAAATTCTTATTGTATTTGAAAGCAATATATGATGCCCCCCATTGTTAGGGCAGATAATCGATTAATCTAAGATAGGATATTACTT
>CAIXBT010000285.1 GCA_903917755.1 uncultured Bacteroidota bacterium | reverse complement strand
TCGCGCGATATGCCACTACTTCATTTACATTCATATTGCTTTGTGTGCCGGAGCCTGTCTGCCACACTACGAGCGGGAACTGGTCATCCAGCTTACCTGCCAGTATCTCATCGCACACCTGGCCGATGATATCGCATTTTTCTTTTGGCAATACCCCTGCATCTAGATTGGTCAATGCCGCTGCCTTCTTGAGATAGGCAAAAGCCCTGATGATCTCTCGCGGCATCTTATTGATGTCTTCGGCTATTTTGAAATTATGTACTGAGCGCTGAGTCTGTGCTCCCCAGTAAACATTGGCCGGTACCTCTACCACGCCCATCGTATCTTTCTCTTTGCGAAATTCCATTGTGTGATTTTTTTGATTGCGGGTGTGAAATTAGTAGAAAAAACAGGATTGAAATATGAGTTTCATTGGTATTTTCAAATGGAAATTCCTCTTTTGGTTTTTGTTTGTTATTTGCAAAATTACCTAAAATAAATAAATAGTGCAAATTCATAGTTTTAATGCAAACTAATTCACTCTCCCCACCACTACATAATGACTAAAGAAAAACTCCTTATCCCAACGTTGCTTTGATCTCATTGGGATTCCTTTTGATATGGAACAATGCAAGGATTGTTATTTTCTTTTTCCCGGAATCTTTGATGTAGTATAGTTTATAAGGAAACCTTTGCAGTTTTATCTTGTGGATATTGCCGGAATATAATTGATACTCCACTCGCTCATCCATGATCTGATCAATACAATGACTAACGTTCTCTCTAAACTCCCAGCCAAGAAATGGTTTTTGAGATTCATACCACTTGAAAGCGTCTTCTAGATCACTATCTGCCAAAGAAGTAAAAAAGACATTATAGCTCATTCTTCCAGCGCTTTTTTATATCCTCCCACTTTATCACATCATTTGGTTTCTTTTCATACTGCTCAAGTCGCTCACTGAGTAATGAGCGGTGCCAATCGGGAGTATCATCATAGTCCTCTATGTCCAGCAGTTTCTCTATGGCACGTATCAGCCACTCGTCTTGGATTTCATCTATTCTATTGACTATTTGTCGTTTTTTTTCTGCCAGATCCATTACTGTGATTTTACGTAAAGTTAAACCTTATTCGTATCAATTTAAAACTCCCACCACCACATAATGACTGAAGAAAAATTCCTTTTTCACCAGCAGTGTTTTTGAAATGGAACAGCCTCGCTTGGTCATAAACTCGCAGTATTCCTGCAGGTCATACTGATGCGGATGGAGTATATCACCGGGTATGAGACGAAAGAGCTTTTTGAAAAATGAATGATTGTGTGCATCGATCGATACTACGACATAACCCCTATCTTTCGTGGCATTGACCAGTCTGTCATACGCCAGATCGATATCGGCCACATGGTTGATGGCATTCATACAAAAAACGATGTCAAACTTTTCCGAAGGCTGAAAATCCTCCAGCTTTTGATTGAGGAAGGTTGTGTATGGGAAATCCTTTTTATCAAAAAAAGGAAGCGTCTTTTCGTAAGTATCCAGCAGTGGATCGGCTGCTATTACCCGCCCCCAAACCCCCCAAGGGGGCTTTAACAGCCCTTTAGTATTTGTATTGAAGGTTTGGGGACCTGTTATAAATATGCCTGCAGGCCCGCAGCCCACATCGGCTATACTTCCGGCTTCTTTGTAGGGTAGCACATCTGCTATCTGCGCGAGCAGGTCATTCCAGTATTTCTTTTTCCATGCATAGTATTGCACCTTATCCTTACCCGATAGGTAGCTTTTCCACCACCTCAGCTCAAACCATTGCGCTATTTGCCATCTCAAAGACATGAATTAGTATTAAGTATTTAGTTTGAGTAATGAGACAATGCAAAGACATTTTCAAGCCACTCGGAAACATAGAAATTGATCAGTCAACGAATTCAATATTGATTCATCTAAAGTAACTTGATTTTCCATGTTTCTATGTGGTTTAATGTGTTCGTCGATTTCCACATAACCATGCATCATATCCACATTAATGCCTTTTTGTGATTATTAGGTTTGTCCAACAAAATAAACGTATAATTTTACGGACAAGCTGTATGTTATTCTATCGCCTCGGGTCTACCCGGGGAGGAAAGTCCGGACAATGCAGAGCGCCGTATCCCGCTAACAGCGGGACTGATCCTGACGGGTCACGAGACAGTGCCACAGAAAATAACCACCCGGTCCTATGCCGGGAAAGGGTGAAAACGTGCGGTAAGAGCGCACGGCTCGGTCATGGAGACATACCGGGCGGGCAAACCTTGCGGATTGTAAGCCCATGTAAACCGGTGGTCGAGGCCGGCTCGGTCGAGATGTATGATGCGTCATATGTCACATCGGAGGGTTGGGTGCTACAGGTGCTGAGCAATCAGTATCGCAGATAAATGATAGAGGTTCGCGCGAGCGAATACAGAATCCGGCTTACAGGCATACAGCCCTTTTTAGTTATTAATGAATAGTGAATAATTAATAATTAAAGACTTGTTGATTGGAAATATGAAAACGTCTAAAGTGTATTCCATTATTCACTATTAATTTTTAATTATTAACTGCCCCAGC
>CAIXBT010000284.1 GCA_903917755.1 uncultured Bacteroidota bacterium | reverse complement strand
CTGAAGACTCAGGTCTGTGCCTGCGCATATCGGGCTGTTGCTGCTTACACTCACTGTCGTCGCCGCATTTACCGTCACCGTCGTCGAGGCTGTTGCCGAACAACTGTTAGCATCGGTGATCGTGACACTGTATGATCCAGACATAGCGCCCGTAGCTGAAGTCCTGCTAGGATTTTGCGCAGCACTGGTAAAAGATGTCGCAGACCAACTATAATTAAAAGGAGATGATCCGCCGGTTGAAGAAGAGAATAAATTTAAAGTTCCTCCGGCACACACTGGTGAGTTGCTTGAAGCATTCACTGTGAAACCAGGGTTGACTGTCACATTATTGGTAGCTGCAGTCGCAGTACATTGATGTGCATCTGTAGCGATTACAGTATAGATACCACTCATAGCTGTAGTGGCATTAGGTCGAGTAGTATCTTGCGATTGACTGGTGAATGAGGCAGGGCCTGACCAAACATAAGTGTATGGAGCCGTGCCGCTCGAAGCAGCCGAATTAAGTGCAATGGTGGTCCCTGCGCAATATGCAGCACTCGTGCTGGACGCTGTCACAGATGGCGATTGATATACTACTATAGACGGTGTAGCAGCTGTGGCTGTACAGGAATTATTGTCTGTCACAAGCAGCGTATATACTCCGCTCATAGCAGTAGTGGAATTAGTGATAGATGGGTTAGGCTGAGTGCTAGTGAATCCCGGACCCGACCATGAATATGAATAGGATGGGCTACCGCCTGTCACTACAGATGATAAACTGATCGTAGCTCCTGAACAATATGTAGGTGTGAGGCTGGAAACTGTCACCGAAGGCGAAGAATGCACCACCACCGAAGCGGTAGATGAGGTCGCTGTACAACCATTTGAATCAGTCACGACTACAGTGTATACACCTGCTGCTGCTAAAGTAACATTCGTGATAGATGGATTCTGCTGTACACTCGTAAATCCCGGACCAGTCCAACTATAAGTATATGGTGCGGGGCCGACAGATGGTGTAGCAAAAAGATTGATCGTACCACCTGTACAGAACGATGTATTGTTGCTGGTCGCCGATACTGATGGAGACTGATTGACTGTAATAAACGGAGTAGAAGCTGTCGCAGTACATCCATTATGGTCTGTCACTATCAGACTGTATGTGCCTGACATAGCAGGTATAATATTTCCTCTGGTCGGATTAGGTGTGGTACGGCTGAACGTATCAGGACCTGACCAGCTATATGTAAATGGCGATGAACCAGCTGTCACTGATGATGTCAATGAAAGTGTACCGGCAGAACAATATTTCGGTGCAGTACTTCCGGCGGAAACTATCGGCAGCGGATTCACTATCACAGATGCAGAACCGGAAGTAGTAGAAGTACAACCATTAACAGTTTGGGTCACAGTATACGTGCCTCCCATCGCAGCTGTCACATTATTTCTTACTATCGGTGAGCCTGTGGCACCAACACCGTCAGGGTATGTCCAGTTGAAAGTTGCTCCTGCCACTCCGGTGGCGCTAAGCGTGAGATTTGAACCTGCACAGATCGATGCCGGTGCTGTCGCTACCGGTGCGGCGGGTGTTTGATTCACAGTCACTGAAATAGTAGCAGCATTAGATGTACAGCTACCCGAGGTTTGAGTCACAGAATAAGTGCCGCTCATAGCTGTGGTGACTGCAGTTCTTACTACCGGGCTGCCTGTAGCAGTACCTCCATCGGGGAAGGTCCAATTGAGCGTAGCACCTGTCAATGGGGTAGCGGTAAGTGTAAGGGTCTGACCTGAACATACAGGATTAGGGCTCGCACCTATTCCTGTAGGTGAGGCTATGGTATTGATGGTGACGGACACAGGGGTGCTGGATGACACGCATGAGCCCAATGCCTGAGTGACATTATATGTTCCTGCATTGACTGAAGTCACATTTGAAATGCTCGGTGTGGCTGAAGTAGACGTGAAGCTATTTGGCCCGGTCCAGCTAAATGTCGCACCAGTCGCACCACTTACATTCAGATTCAATGTTTGACCTGCACATATAGGACTATTGCTGCCTGCTGTAGGTGCAGCTGGCTGCGTAGTTATTGACACACTGGTCGTAGATGGATACGATGGACATCCGTTTGACGAAGTGATCGTAGTACATGTATATGTACCGGCTGCAGCAGCTGTGACATTTGTAATGGTCGGATTTTGCAGAGTACTGGTGTATCCATTCGGCCCGGTCCATGAATAGGTGGCTCCTGTCACGGTGTTCGCTGTCAATTGTAGCGTCTGTCCTGCACATAATGGAGAGTTATTAGAAATAACCGGTGCGGGAGAAGTAGGATTCACTGTAATGCTCACTACCGCCAATGTATCTCCTGCACGATTACAGGCATCTCCGTCTATGATCCTTCTGAATTTTATCAGGCCGGTAGTATTGAGATTGGTGGGTGTGTAATTTTGTCCGGTAGCGCCGGATATATTCGTCCATGTGCGGCCGGTATCGACAGTCATCTGCCATTGATAGCTGGTGATCGGAGGCAATCCGTTAGGATAGGCATTGGTAGTACCGTTTGTCTCATTCACATTGTTTCGAATAATGGTTGGAATGATATATGTCGGTACTCCGGCAGTGATCTGTGCCGGGATCTGACCGCATGTGATGGTCTGAGTGCCACCGCCTGTAATTGAGTTCCCCTGCAGATCGGGAGGATTTGACATACTGATCAGTAGCGGCTCAAGTATAGAATTGCCTGAAGATTTAGTAGAAGTAAGTGTACCTGCTGTCAATGGAAAATCATTGGATGCAGACGTGACACACAAATAGATCCGGCAATTGCTGAATTTAATACCTCTCTCTCCCACCGGATCATAATCATCCTGTCCACCTCCCAGATATGTACTGTAGAGGACGGTGTCGCCGGTACTGCCGGTCAGCTTAAGGAATATAGCCTGACGATCGCTTGTGTTTGTATTATAAGAAGAATTTTCAACCGGATAACCTATTGCAGTGAGATTCTTGCTGTAGGTATAGCCCAGCACATAGATGTCGTTATTCTGATCGACATTCAATCCCATCATATTATATTCCTGCAGACTGCCTCCATAATACGTACCCCATTTAGTCGCAGCACCTGTGGCCGGAACCGATGCCACAAAGAAATCGCCATTTCCTCCATATGCTGTGGGTGCGGTAATGTTATAACTGGCAGCTCCGGTGGTCAGACCACCGAGTATCAGGTTCGCCCCGCTTGTATTTGGCTCCATGCATAATATGGACAGAGAATTTCCTGCACTTGCATTAAAATAACGTGACCAGATGGCAACACCGGTAGTGCCTGTAAGCTTCATCAGCCATCCGTCCTGTGTACCGACCAGTGCTGTCTGACCTGATGGATTGGTATATGAAATACCGCCACTACCTGTAGTATATCCACCGATGAAGATATTGCCGGAGGCATCTACATTGGCTATATTGAACTGGTCATTGTTTTGCCCCGAAGAAGAATATTGTTTTGTCCACACGAGAGTATTGAGATCACTCGTGATACGAAATGCGTATCCATTAAGCTGGTTGCTGCCGGTCACCGCAGTGCCTGATGGCTGAATGGCTGCTGGGATATCGCCGTCAGCCGAGTTTGACTGTTGGTTTACACTACCCACCACTACGAGGTCAAAAGCAGTGCCAGTGGTAGGGACCAGCCTTATATCCCAAGGTGTGGGAGTAAAATCATTCGTAGCGGGACCGATCTCTCTGACCGCAGCCCATGTACCTGCCGGACTGACTTTTGCGATCCAAGCCTGCTGAGTGGTATTGTTATTAACGGCCCTTTGTGTCCAGCTAGCTGTAGGAGCCCCTGTACCATAGGTTTTAGCAAAATTACCTGTGGTGTTTCCCACGATATAGACATTCCCATCCAGACCTATATTCATCGCATAAGATGCGTCTGTACCTGAGGTTCCGAGATATGTCTGCCATACCCGCTGGCCTGCACCACCCGGAGAAGCCGGCTCTATATACTTACCAATGAATACATCTGTCGAACCAGCATAAGCAGTTTGGAAAGTACCTGTGGTGGTGATCAGATTGGCACCATACCGTCCTGATGCATATATATTACCTGATGCATCTACATCTATACAGTGATTATGTGCCACTACGTCGCTATTGCCACTTATCCAGGTAGCCCATCGCATTACGATGGGATCTATTACCAGCGTTTTGCTTTTATCATAGTCGGGGATATTAAACACCAGTTGATTGCTTCCTACTAACTGATAGCTAACCTTGATCTTCGTTGTGTTGCCTTGTGCATCTCTCAGATAGCTGACCGGGCTGGGGACATTTATATCACCTACAGTAGTGGGCAGTACCAATTCACCTTTTTCATTCATCTTCAGATCTTCGATACCCTCTATCTGCAATTTCAATTGCTTGGTATCCGCACCGGGATGAACGACTATATCATTTTCCAGATCTCCGCTTGTCGAGGTATAATAGCGAACATCTACTCCATGATAAACATTCGTGTAGACCAGATCATTATATCCATGCACATTAGTGGCATAGGTAGATACATCTCCGACCAGATAATTGAAATAATCTTTGCTCTCTCCGTTTTTTGCCACAGATTGAGGCGTAGCAAAACTGCCGCCTACAAAATTAAATCTCCAGGCATGTCCCTTCAATTTTGGTTCGGGCCCTAATTGGGCTACTGTCTTTTCTACGTTTAGTCCTTTCCGGATCTCTTCTAATTGTGCTTCATATTGAGAAATAGCGGCAAGACTCTGAAGATCATACTTACTGATCAACATTCCTTGCGGGGTCGCCACTACCTGACCGCCCGGTACATCTGCCCGAAAGAGTACCTGAGATGGCCATTGACCTTTATTCTCAATGAATGATATTGCGTTTGCATCAGCCTCTTCTGCCTTTTTTATTTTCTCATATAATGCACTTTTTACTGTCGCTGTTTGCGCCTGCATAAGGACAGGAAAGCTTAGAAAAAAACAGATAAGGAGAGTTTTCGGCTTTTGTGCGAAAGTGTAAAATTTTTTACTCATTCTATTATATATAAAAGGGTGAAGTTCAAATTGATTGAGGCTGCTAAGATAAAATACTAAAATGACTTTTTTGACAAGTCCTTTTAGAAAAATAATGAATTGTATATCCCATCCAATATTATTGGGGTCTGTATTAATGGCATGAAACGCTGTGAAATGGGGATAAAATGCAAATTATCACAAATGTTTGACACTCTTTTATTCAATAAAAAAAATAATTCACCTCTAACTATTTTCTAATGAACGCAAATGAATCTAAGACTAATATAATGCTCTGATAAGCATCATTATTGATAAATGACACTTTAATACAGACAATAGTTAAATAAAAAAAACCTCCATTGATCAGTGACCAATGGAGGTTAATTATCTTAATTAAATTTTACTTAACTATTTATTGTGTTCCGCATTATAGTCTCTAACCAATGCTTCCCACTTTTCATATGTATACTCTTTTGAATTGAGACCTGCTACGATCTGAGGAGATGAAGAGAAAACTTCCATCATATTTTTCTTAAAGCCCACTCTTTTGAGAGGAAAGAATTGGCTACCCTGAACCTGAATATATTTTTTCTCTCTTGAGATCATGGAAGATTGCACCTGACCATCTACTGTCTCTTGTGACGCGCCAGCTTTAACTTCCTTGATGGTCAATCCGTAAACTTTGCACATACCACTGTAATATAACTTCAGAAATACCCGTCCTGTACCTTCAGGGCTGCTGACAGCCTGCATAGTGACAGTGTTATTCGGAAATTCAAAAAAAGTAAATGAACTGAGTGCATTAGGCGAATATTGAGTGATTCCCTTCTGATCCTTGAAAGATACCATGGTCTGATAATCATAGTATGCATCCAGGAAATCCATTGTTTTTATTTTGCCTTCAATAGTATCGCCTTTCAGCGTCACTATGAAACCCTTCTTCCACCTCTTTGAGTCGGTATTCTTTACAGATTCTGTACCTTTGGCAGCATCGATCGGATGCGGCTCTTTATGTGGTGGTCCAGCCATCACAATGGCTGATAAAGCTACAAAGGCTAAAAGGAGAATTGCGTTACGCATGGCGATGAATTTATTTGTTTTGAGATTATTGGCTAGCTCGATTTACGTAAGACCGGTAGGAAAGGTTACATAAAAAGCAAAATAAATTTCCCGCGATACAATAAAATATGGAGTCAACCATTCAAGGCCTCAATTACTGCATTAAATGAAAAGGGACCTGATGAACAGCGGATATCAGAAAAATTAAACTAAGACTTAAAAAATCGACAGTAGAGAATATATGAAGTATATAAAATAAAAAAGGTCCCTGATAAACAAGGACCTTTCTGGTTGCGGGGGTAAGACTCGAACTTACGACCTTTGGGTTATGAGCCCAACGAGCTACCAACTGCTCCACCCCGCGATGTGGGGTGCAAATGTAGTAACTTTTGGCACATTGTTCAATGTTCTGCGCTTTAGCTTAGAATAAAAACCATTTAATTTATTTTTTACCAAGTGTAGCGATGCGCAAAAATGCTAAATTGCAAGCCATTAAAGTACATTTCTATCCTCATGATAGCCATTTTTGGTAAAACCGTAAATCCTAAAAACATCATCTTCATAGAAGAGATACTGACGCAACTCAAGCGTCACGGGCTCAAATATGTGATGGATGAGGCCTATGCCAAACTCCTCACAGAGGATCACGGCTGCCAGATAGACGGAGATACATATAAGGATTTTGATGAGGTGAGGACCGAAACCGAGGTATTGTTTAGTCTCGGGGGAGACGGCACTATACTGGATGCGATCACTTTCATTAAGGACACAGAAACTCCGATATTAGGGATCAACTTCGGCAGATTGGGTTTTCTGGCCAATGTGGGCACAGATCAGATACAGGAGGCTATCGATGTAGTGGCAAAAGGCAAATATCTGATAGACAAACGTTCGCTGATCGAACTGGACTGCAATAAACCCATATTCAGAGATTTTCCTTATGCATTGAATGAAATGACCGTGCAGCGCAAGGATCAGTCGTCTATGATCACCGTGCACACATACCTGAACGGCGAACTGCTGAACGAATATTGGGCTGACGGGCTGATCATCTCGACACCTACCGGTTCTACAGGCTATTCGCTCAGCTGCGGAGGGCCCATCATTTATCCCACTTCGGGCAATTTCGTTCTGACGCCTATCGCACCGCATAACCTCAATGTACGCCCTATCATCGTGTCGGATGATGTGGTCCTTTCGTTTGAAGTGACAGGACGTGGCAATAGTTTCCTCTGTACACTCGACTCAAGGTTTGAAAAAATAGATTCTTCGTTTGAGCTGGCAGTCAAGAAAGCGGCCTTCGGAGTGAGACTCGTGAGACTCACAGATATGAACTTCATCAGTTCACTCAAAAACAAACTGAACTGGGGTATGGACCAGAGAAACTAGCCCCCTCCCCAACCCTACCAGAAAGAGAGGGAGAAATAAGAATAAATGCAGAAGAAAGTAGAAATAAGAAATAAACGTGCGGCGTTCGAATACAATCTGCTCGAAAGCTATGTGGCAGGCATTATGCTCAAGGGTACCGAGATCAAGTCAATTCGCGATGGTGCAGGCTCCATATCAGAGGCATACTGTTTTATCAAGAACGGTGAGCTTTTTGTAAAGAACATGAACATCCCCGAGTATTCTCATGGCAATCTCATGAATCACGACATCCTGCGCCTCCGCAAATTGCTGCTCAATAAACGCGAACTCAAAAAGATAGATACCAAGACCAGAGAAAAAGGTGTGGCAGTAGTGCCTATAAGACTTTTTCTATCTGATCGAGGTTTTGCAAAGCTGGAGATAGCACTGGCCCGCGGCAAAAAATCATTTGATAAGCGCGAGACCATCAAACAGAAAGATAGTAAGCGCGAGATGGATAGAGTGATGAAGAAATACAGGGTCTGACAAGGGTTTTTGGGATTATTACGATAGTGGGATTAAAGGAACTTCCATAATCATGTCTATGGTAAATCATTGATTTTTCTATTCCTCAAATTTCAATAATTTTGGTCAAAACACTTTCCCCTTTAGCATCGGCACGAAGGCCGCTTCGCTGAAGATCTCCTGATCGAATTCCTTTTCTTCCAGACGAGTGATGCGTACCATTTTAGTAGCTCCTTCTATTTCAAGTGGCAGGATCATTTGACCGCCGAGCATGAGTTGATAGAGTAGTTTTTCCGGAATATGCGGTGCAGCAGCAGTGATGATGATCTTGTCATAGGGTGCGAAAGTTTCCAGACCTTCATAACCATCACCGAAAAACATTTTCACTGATTTATATCCCAACTCATTGAGCACATCGCGGGTCCTGTCGTATAGTTTGCGCTGACGCTCTATGCTGAATACTTTGGCTCCCAGTTCTGCCAGCACCGCAGCCTGATAGCCGCTACCCGTGCCGATCTCAAGTACTTTCTCCTGAGGCAGAAGCTCCAGCAGCTGGCTCTGATAGGCCACCGTATATGGCTGTGAAATGGTCTGCCCCTCACCTATCGGAAATGCCTTGTCTTCATAAGCAGTCACATCAAAAATATTATCCAGTCCCAGAAACAGATGCCTCGGCACCCGTTCGATAGCCGCGAGAACTTTCTCGTCGCTTATCCCTTTTTTGCGTAGCAGAGCAACCAACTCTTTCCGCAATCCCTTGTGTCTGTATGTGTCTTTTTCGAGCAGAGTCATATAATGTGCAAGTTAGACAAGCAGGGGGAGTAATTAAAATTGTGTATGAACAGTATCTGTGGATAGGGCTTGGGAATGGACAGATGTATTTTTTTATTAATAGCCTGAGAAACTATGCTATTCAAAACCTGTAGAGTTTACAGCATGGTAAATCGGCAATTCTTATATATTTGTCTAAGGACTAAAACAAAATAGCAAATGAGCATAAAGATCAAATTTGGTACAGACGGATGGAGGGGCATCATAGCCCGCGATTTCACTAATGCGAATGTGGCGCGTGTAGCCAAGGCTACTGCTGACTGGGTGCTTAAGACAAACCCCAATGCATCCATAGTAGTGGGTTATGACTGTCGGTTCGGCGGCTATCTTTTTTCGCAGACAGTGGTGAATGTGCTGATACAGCAGGGTGTCAAGGTGTATTTTGATCAGCATTTTGTTTCTACACCTATGATCTCTCTTGCTGCCAATAAACTGGGCTGTGACCTCGGCATCATCATCACTGCTTCTCACAATCCTCCATCTTATAATGGTTATAAACTAAAGGGTGGTCACGGAGGACCGCTGCTCGTAAAATATATCGAAGAAGTCGAAGCCATGATCCCTGAAGAACATGAGGTGGTCGAAAAAACGATCGATGAACTGGTAGCTGAAGGCAAACTGGAACTCACAGATCTCGAAGACATGTACTACAATCATGTGCTGGAAAATTTCGACATCGATGCGATCAATGATTCGGGCTTCGTGGTCGGATATGATGCTATGTTTGGTGCGGGTCAGAGCATACTCCCGAGACTATTACCACAGGCCGATCTGATGCACTGCGACTACAATCCTTCATTCTACGGCACAGCTCCCGAGCCGATAGCGAAGAATCTTCAGGAGTTTGAAAACTATATTAAGCAGACCAGACATATTGATTTCGGCTTGTGTACCGATGGTGATGCTGACCGCATAGGAATATATGACGGCAAGGGGACTTTCATCGATGCACATCACATCATTCTCATGCTGATATATGTTCTGCATGAATACAAAGAACTGAGAGGAAAAGTAGTGATCGCATTCTCTGTATCTGACAAAGTGAAAAAGCTCTGTGAACATTTCGGAATAGAGGTGGAGGTAACCAAGATAGGCTTCAAATATATCTGCGAAAAGATGATAACCGAAGATGTACTGGTGGGTGGTGAAGAAAGCGGCGGTATAGCCGTGAAGGGCCACATACCTGAACGTGACGGGATATGGGATGGGCTGGTGCTGATAGAATATCTGTCTACCAATGGTCTCAAACTGACAGATCTGATACAGGACATATATGACATCGTAGGACCATTCGCATACAATCGCCTCGACCTGCATCTGAAAGAAGAACAGAAGCTCCAGATAGTAGAAAATTGCCGCAGCGGCGTTTATAAAACATTCGGCGGAGTAGCGATAGCAAGGGTAGAAGATATAGACGGATTCAAGTTTCATCTGGCCAATGAAGAGTGTATCATGATACGCGCATCGGGCACAGAGCCTGTACTGCGTGTATACGGCGAAGCTGCAAATGCTGCTCGTGTCAATGAACTGCTGGAGTTAGTGAGAAAAGATCTTTTAGGATAAAGGATAGCATCTTTTAACTTTCGATGAGCTTATTCTTTCCTACTTTCATTAGGTCATAGATACCCTTTTGATTTGCTCTTTTATGAAAAGAAAGCTTCATTTATATCGGTCATTTATTTCGGTCATACTTGTTTTGTGGGTATGCAATGTATTCTCTCAAAATACCATGATCACTAAAGCGACTGTGAATGTCCGCGATATAGTCGACCTGAAAACTCAGCGATCGCTATCCGAACAGATCGACGACCCTCACGCTATGCCCGAGCACGGACTGCCGCATCCGCATTCACCCGCACAAAAGAATGTCCATTATGCTAAAACTCATAAAGAGTTAGAGAATTTAGGACAGCCATCTCCATCTCCACTCACAGGATTTGCCTCAAAGAGTTATGACGGCTATTATCCTCCCGATCCTCACGGAGCAGTGAGCGAAAACTTTGTAGTAGGTTCGGTGAATGATGAACTGTATGTACAGGATCGAAGTGGAAATCTGCTCTCTGACATCAAGCTGAAAAATTTCTGGGGACCTGTTCATACCACCATCAGGCTGTTTGACCCGAGGCTCGTATATGATCCGAACGCACATATCTGGGTACTTGTGACTGCCGCCAATGCATTCAGTGATAGTTCATGTCTTCTGATCGCCCTGTCTCAGACCGAAGACCCCACAGCATCCTGGAATTTATACAAAGTCAAGGCTGATTCTGCAGGTACACTATGGGCTGACTATCCGTCCATAGCCTTCAATAAAAATTGGGTGGTGGTGACCGTCAATCTTTTCGGCGATACCTCAAACTCTTCTGATACCGGCAGAATATATCTTTTCAATAAAAGCGAGATGATGAATGGCCTGACACCACAGATGAAAATCTTCGATGTCGATCAGGGCGTTTATCCTGCAGTGACCTATGACAGCAGCATGAACAATCTGTATCTGCTGGAGACATTTTCCGAACCGGCAGGTCAGCTACAGATGCTGAAGATATATGGTACCCTTGGATCAGAAATGATCGCCTCCGTAGGATATCCTGCCGTACAGATGACCTGGGGGCAGGAACCTGCCAATGGCAATGATCTAGCTCCACAACTTAACGATACTGCCAAGCTGCAATGCAATGATGACAGGATGGGCAGTGTGCTTTGTAAGAACAATATCATATGGGGCACACATACGATCTTTCTGCCGGCAGATGCTGCTCCCGCACGCAGCTCTGTGATGTGGTGGGCCATAGATACCAACGGCGAGGTGCTGCAAAATGGCCTGATCGACGACCCTACCGGCAGTACCTTTTACGCTTTCCCGTCCATAGCAGTCAATAAATACAATGATGCGCTGATATCCTATTCGATCTTCAGTGCCCGGCTGCATCCCGGTGCCGGCTATTCATATCACGACCATAAACAGTCGAGCGGCTCAAGCAATAATTCATACCAGTCTATAAGCGGTCAGAATACATACTCCAGATCGGGCAGTGGCAGGGACAGATGGGGCGACTGCTCGGCCACAGTGGTCGACCCGCTGAATGATATTGACTTTTGGACCATAAACGAATATGCCGAGAGTACAGCCAATAACTGGGGTACATGGTGGGCCAATGTGGGCGGATCAGATACACTGGATCATGCCACATCCGGAGCACTCAATGTGGTGCTTTTCCCCAATCCCAATAATGGCAATTTCAATTTATCTTTCCTGGGGCAGGTCCATACGGCCGTTCAGATAGACATCTACGATATGCTGGGCAAAAGACTATATTCTAACAATGATCCCGACCCTCAGGTCAGCTCTATATGGATCAGTTTGATGTCAGGCTATCTTGAAGATGGCATATATATTGCTCGCATAATAGTGAATGGACAGACCATTGATAAGAAGATCATGGTGCATCATTGATCAGGACATTTCCTGTTACAACATTCAATTTTTTTAATATAGCTGCAAATACTTACTATTTTCGTTTGTATGGGATTGAAAGCCAATATGGCCAGATCGATTGCAAAAATTATCGTACCGGGTATCTACCGGGACCATAAGAATGCAGTAGCGATTCAGAATAAGATCCTTAGAAAACTGGTCATAAAGGGCACTAAGACACAGTTTGGGAGAGAGCATGATTTTGCAGGCATCAGTTCATACAGCGATTTCAAAGTATCCGTTCCGATACGCGATTATGAAGGTCTGAGCCACTATATTGAGATGATCGCCAAAGGCAAGGAAGATGTGATCTGGCCCGGAAAACCGTTATACTTTTGCAAATCATCAGGCACTACTTCAGGGGCTAAATACATCCCGCTCACCCGTCCGTCCATCAATGCCCAGATAGCTGCAGCTCGCAATGCACTATTGATGTACGTACATGAAACCGGACGAGCTGACTTTTTTGATCTCAAGATGATCTTTTTGCAAGGCTCACCTGTGCTTGATAAACATGGTGTGATCCCAAGCGGAAGGTTGAGTGGTATAGTGTATCATCATGTGCCTGCTTATCTGACCCAAAATCGTATGCCTAGCTTCAAAACCAACAGCATAGAAGATTGGGAACAAAAAGTAGATGCCATAGCAAAGGAAACTATCAAAGAGCGCATGTCGATCATCAGCGGCATACCGCCATGGGTAGTGATGTATTTTGAAAAACTGCTGGAGATCTCAGGTAAACAAACCCTAAAGGACATCTTTCCGGATTTTTCACTTTTCGTGTATGGTGGTGTAAACTACGAGCCATACAGAGCCAAGATAGAGGCACTCATAGGCAGAAAAATTGATAGTATAGAGACATATCCGGCGAGCGAGGGATTCATAGCCTATCAGGATTCACAGCGCGCGAATGGCCTACTGCTGAATGTGAATGGCGGTATCTTTTATGAATTTGTGAAAGCAGATGAATTGAGTGCAGGCAGCCCAAAACGTATATCTCTGGCAGATGTTGAACTCGGTGTCAATTATGCCCTTATCCTCAATACCAACTCCGGGCTTTGGGCATATGATCTGGGCGACACTATTCGCTTCGTTTCGCTGGCTCCTTATCGTATAGTAGTGACAGGCCGGGTCACACATTTCATTTCTGCATTCGGCGAGCATGTGATAGGTGAAGAAGTAGAATACGCACTGATGAGAGCAGCCAATGAAATGAATGTCTCAGTGAGTGAATTTACTGTAGCACCACAGGTCACTACTGATGGTGAATTGCCTTACCATGAGTGGTTCATAGAGTTCGCTCAGATACCTGCTGATCTTAAAGCTCTGGAGTCCAAAGTGGATCAATATATGCAGGAGAAAAATGTGTATTACAAAGACCTCCGCACAGGAAATATACTTCAACAACTCAAGATCAGAAGTCTCCCGGCCGGCAGTTTCGTATCATATATGAAAAGCCAGGGTAAACTCGGTGGCCAGAATAAAGTACCCCGGCTGGCCAATGACAGAAAAATAGCCGACATGCTGAAGTAGTAATGGATTTCAGTATAAAATTTAGACCATTTTTTTCTACACACCTGTACAGAAAAACGGAGCCTATTCGGCAAAACCATCCTCATTGAATGAATTTAGCAGAATAGCCGCTATCTCAAGCGACAAAAGGCTTTCAATTACCTCGTTTTCTGAAAGTTGGTATAACATTTGCAAGCTATAAGCGCTCGACTAATCCACCATGCTGAAACAAAAAATTCCTTTTTACTACCTTTTCTTTGCCATTTTTTCAGGGGTCGCATTTTCATATTTCGTTTTCCAAACTTTGCAGCAGAATTCTGATTTTTTTGCCAGCGAAAAAAATTCAGTAGCTGCCAGCAAAATGTGTGATTACAATTTTACACGGCTACAAGGTTACAAGCATATCAAGCCGCTGGTATGGGTACACCCAAACTGCGAATCAGATAAGTTTTTGGCCTTTAAAGCACAACTGGTCGACGTCATTCAAAATTATGTTCAAAAGGGTATTCTCAACTCTGCCTCTTTTGACCTCCGAGATCTAAAACAGGGAGATTGGATATCATATAATAGTGAAGAAAAGTTCAGTCCCGGATCGCTGATGAAAGTACCTGTGATGATCACTATTCTGCGCATGACCGAAGATAATTCCCGACTGCTGGAGCGCGAAGTGGTCTTTGATCAACCCTTCCACAGAGAAATGAAACCCAACTTTCAGGACAAAACTATTGTGTTAGGAAATAGATATACGATCAAACAGTTGTTACAGAGAATGATCCAGAATTCAGATAATGATGCTGCGGATCTGCTTTGCAAAAACTTAGATCCGGTAGCTTTCAAAAAGACATTTACTGATTTTGGTTTTCCCGAGGGTAATTTGAGCAAGGTCTACCCCATCACCACTGTTGAGTTTTCAGCATATATGGAGATGCTCTACAATGCAGGATATCTGACCATAAATGATTCAGAATATGCTACAAGTTTGCTGGCTTCAAGCAGTTTTAAACAGGGACTTGTGAGCGGTTTGCCGGACTCTATAGTGATAGCTCATAAATTCGGCGAATCCGGCGACTCTCAGGTGCAGCAGCTACATGAATCCGGTATTATTTATTATAACGATTCACCTTATCTGCTCACCGTCATGACCAAAGGACCGGATATCAAAAAGCTACCCGAAGTGATCGGCATGATCTCACGTGTCACCTATCTTAGCATCAGCAATGCGGAGACAAATAAGATCGCTCAAAATGGAGCAACTCACTGATCCACTATATCTTCAGCCCGATCTTGTCCCTGCAGTGTGAGCAGAGCATACGTTTCTCCCTATACAGTTCCTTGATACCGCCTTTCGCATCATTCATCAAACAGGTGATATTGTAACTGCAATGAGGCAGGCCGAAAGTATGACCTAATTCATGAAGCACTACATTGATGGTAAACTCTCGTGTTTTATCAGGAAACCATTTAAGACGAAAATCTGAGACTACACATGACCTTCCGGGACATTCTCCGAGTCCGAAAACACCCCATTCATTTACTCTATTCTTCTTACAAAAAATATCATAGGATGTCAAAGCTAGTATCTTTCCGTTACGATCTTTGAGGTCCTTAGCCAGAAGGCCCAGAAGTATATGTGCCGAATATCTGCCTGATGCAGATCGTGCTTCTGAATAGATTTTCCGCTCGGGTAGCACTACCACTTTGCACTTATAGAAATTCCCTACTTCATACGCGACCTGCAGGGCCCGCTCCCGGCTGAAAGGGAAAAAGGGTTGAATATAGACTGTCGTGACTGCGGGTTTTTGATAAAAATAATTGCAGCCGTTCAAAAGAACTATCAGAGAAACCAATATGAAACTACATCGCAACATAACATCATAACGAAGTAAGTGACCGTTTGATTGCTATTATTAAATAAATCCCGGATCGCTCCGGGATTTATTATGATTTTTAAACTTAAATTATCAGGGATCTTAGCCTTCTACCAGCACAATGACCTTATTCTTAAGACACTCTGCGAAACCTCCGCTTATAGCAAGGGTCTTGGTCTCAGTAGGTGTTTTGAATTTTATTACACCTTTGCCCAGAGCTGAAATAAGTGGTGCATGTCTGTCCAATAATTGGAAGCTGCCATCCACACCCGGCAGTATTACACTGCTGGATTCTCCGCTGTAAAGCTTCTTCTCGGGGGTTAATATTTCTAGTGTCATTTTTTAGAATTGAGATGTGAGATTTGAGACTTGAGATAATGCAATTTTGTATTGTCTATTGTCTCTAATCTATCGTCTAATGTCTACTTAGATGCTTCAGCCAATAATTTTTCGCCCTTCGCTATAGCGTCTTCGATATTTCCTACCAGGTTGAATGCAGCCTCAGGATACTTATCTACTTCACCGTTCAGGATCATGTTGAATCCTTTGATAGTTTCGTCGATAGATACCAGTACGCCCTTAAGACCTGTAAACTGCTCTGCCACGTGGAATGGCTGAGAAAGGAAACGCTGTACGCGACGTGCGCGGTGTACTACTTGTTTGTCTTCTTCGCTAAGCTCGTCCATACCGAGGATCGCGATAATATCCTGAAGTTCTTTATAACGCTGAAGGATCTCTTTCACTCTCATTGCGCAGCCATAGTGCTCGTCGCCGAGTACGTGTGCGCTGAGGATACGAGATGTACTATCCAGTGGATCCACCGCAGGGTAGATACCGAGCTCAGCGATCTTACGGCTCAATACCGTAGTCGCATCCAGGTGGGCAAATGTAGTAGCAGGAGCCGGATCCGTCAAGTCATCTGCAGGTACATACACCGCCTGTACTGATGTGATCGAACCTCTCTTGGTCGATGTGATACGCTCCTGCATCAGACCCATCTCTGTAGCCAGCGTAGGCTGATATCCCACCGCTGATGGCATACGACCCAGGAGGGCCGATACCTCAGAACCTGCCTGAGTGAAACGGAATATATTGTCGATGAAGAAGAGGATATCTTTTCCACCCTTAGAGTCATTTTTGTCTCCGTCACGGAAGTATTCAGCGATAGTAAGACCAGAGAGGGCCACACGAGCACGTGCTCCCGGTGGTTCGTTCATCTGTCCGAACACGAGCGTAGCCTGAGATTGTGCCAGTTGTATAGGATCGACTTTGTCGAGGTCCCATCCTCCGGCTTCCATGCTGTGCTTGAATTCTTCGCCGTATTTTACGACATTAGATTCGATCATTTCACGGAGCAGGTCATTTCCCTCACGGGTTCTCTCACCCACACCGGCGAATACCGACAGACCGGCATATGCCTTTGCGATATTATTGATCAGTTCCATGATGAGAACCGTCTTGCCTACACCGGCACCTCCGAAGAGACCGATCTTACCACCCTTAGCATATGGTTCGAGCAGGTCGATCACCTTGATACCTGTGAAAAGTACATCGGCATCAGTAGCCAGATCCTCATATGCAGGAGGCATACGGTGTATCGGATAGCCACCTTCACGGCTCACCGGCAGGTTGATACCATCGATCGCCTCTCCGATCACGTTGAATAGTCTTCCTTTGATACTCTCGCCCACAGGCATAGTGATAGGGGCACCGAGATCGACCGCCTCCATACCACGGCGCAGGCCGTCTGTAGAGTCCATCGCTACTGTTCTGACACCATCCTCCCCGAGGTGCTGCTGTACTTCGAGTACCACCTTCTGTCCGTTGTCACGGGTCACCTCGAGGGCGTTCAATATCTGGGGCAGTATACCACCCACTTCGAAACTCACGTCCACTACAGGACCGATGATCTGTTTTATTTTACCAATGTTTGCCATTTAGAGCTGTATTGATTTTTTGATTTATTTAAAATGTCTCCCGCAGATTTCGCTGATCACCGCAGAAGTGAATTTTTGTATTCCGGACAAAGTCGACAGACAACTGTCAACTGAATCGCGGTGCGAAAATAGGTTTTTATCGAGATTTTAAAAACTGATTTTTAACATTGGGGGAAAATAATGTTAAATGTTATTTTTTAGACCCCTTTGTGTGCATTTAAGCCCTCCCTCTGGGGAGGGTTTGGGAGGGCCGGATTCTCACTTATACATCTCAAAAATCCATATTTGACATTATGGATGCCATTTTTCAAAAACCGATAGTTCCCTGCAAATAAGCGCATTGTACATTTTCGTAAATATTATACTTAATATTTTATATGTATAATGCAATTTTTGCATTTATTGTTTATTTAATGCAAATATAGTGATTTTGGGGGAAGATTACTCCGGAGACTACATATAACGCTGAAATCTTGGACCGGGTTGAAATGATGTTGATAGAGCAGAGAGAGCAAATCTTTCAGAACATAATTATTGCCCTCGCTACTGATACTCTCCATCGAAACTATCATTTAAGTGCATAGTTCCTTTGTAAGTAAGATTCATATGAAAAAATGATTCTGGTTGTAGTATCCCTTGAAAATCCGGCGGATCGTGACCGAAAAAGATATTCCGTTCTGTGTGAAATCTTACCTGCAAAGTATCACAAAAAGCAGGTTCCACACAAAAAACAACATAAGGAATACTATCGACGACATAAGTGGACCAAATGCCAGTCCTATAGCCTTGATGGGGTGAGCATCTGTGGGATTCAAAAGAATGATCAGCTAATTGAAATGTCAATACATTTTGATCACAAATATCTCCGTGGGTACTTGGTGGCAGTGTATAATCATATGGGTTCGGCCCAATCTTCTCCACCCATTTAGAAGTAGCGCTGTGTAAAAAAACAGTTTCAAATGACTCGAAAGATGTCTGGGCATTACAAAAGCAGACTATAAGTAAAAGTAATGCAAGAGTATAAATGTTTCTTTTCATGTAGTGATTTTTTGCAAAAAGGAAAGAACCGCAACTCATCTAAAAGGGATTTAATTAGCCAATTAAGGTGCCTTATGATCTGATTTATGACCATATATTAATGGAACTGCAGCTGTGAAACCAATATTGAAATTGTTTTTCATGTATACTTTCCTTGAATCACCGTTATTATCGTTAGCTAATCCAATATCTTTCCAAATAAAATTTAGAGACATATTTATTACACTTTTAGAGTCGTTTCCTGTACCAGTATTTACTGGAGCGCTAATAGTAAATCCCATGTCACATGAAGGCTTTAGGTTAAATGCACTTTTTTGTGGTATTGATGCATTGGCATAGTACCCAATACCAAAAAATAGCTGCTCAACAGGATTTATTAAGAATAATGCTCGAAGCGGGACATTTACTGAATATCCATGTTTGTAATTTGATGAATCATATGATGAAAAATCTTTTGTATGTGTAATCACAGTATTTCCTGTGCTCGAATAACTGGTGATTGTACCATTATCTAATTTTGCTGTATCTATATTCGCATCTCTTTGTAGGTAATCAACCCCTAATTGCAAATATATTGACAACCAGTTTGTTTTGCTTTTTGAAGGGTAAAAATAGAAATTGATATTGCCCGAGAAAAAGACTCCTTTGAGTGTGTCTTTATAAATTGGCTTGCTAGGTTTACGATATATCGAATCAAATAATGAATTTGTGGTCTGTCTGTATCCTAACGAAATACTTATCCAACCAAAAAATAGTTGCGATGCATCCGTAATCGGATCTTGATCAAGGGGGCCAACATAATGCAAATTTCTAGCCTCTAAATTTCGGAATTGTGAAGGATAAGGAAATTTTGTGGTTTCAATGGTATAAAAATTTACTACTCGCTTAAATATATATGTCCCATTTAATCCAACTTTGAAATCGGGTAACCATTCTCCGCCTTTCACTAGTCCGGAATATCCATTTGCTGATGCAATGTTCCCAACAGCTGATAAAAAAATCCGATTATTAGCACTTCTATCAGACTTAGTAAGTGATTTTGAGTATGAGCTATAACCTGATGCAATAGGCACTATCGGAATGCTCATATTGATCGATGGAGTTGTTGTGGAGGAAAGGGAAAAGGAAGGAGATAATCCAGTATTATTTGTAGCCAAAATTCTCCCAATGAATATCTTATATGCACTGTATTTAACTGAATCAGAGTTTGTTTGTGAGAATAGACTCATCTGGATTCCTAAAAATAAAAGTGATAACAATTTGATTTGCATAAAATTACTGTTGTGGAATTAGCTTTAAGGAAATTTGATAGTTGAAGTACTTTGCCCCCTTTTGATTCATTATTCGTAACATTATATTGTATTTAGTCCCGGATTCTAATACTGAGAATTTGATTGAATGGACTCCTTTTTGATAAGATTCAAGGTTCAGTATAATTTTACTTGGAGAAACTTCATTGGTTTCTTCATCGATATTAGGTGCCAATTTTGACTCGGCTATTATCCTGTCTAAGTATG
>CAIXBT010000283.1 GCA_903917755.1 uncultured Bacteroidota bacterium | reverse complement strand
ATATATAACAAAGGGCCCTTTGTTATATATATATGCCTTCTTTTTGTATTGTACCACCTCTCGCTCTTCTGATATTAATTTAACCTCAGATGCAGCATCAAAAAAACGAGATACACAATCTACGCTATTGCTAAATTCTTTCTTCATCAGATCAGTCTTCCGGAATCTAGACTCAATAGCACTCAGTAATTCTGATGCGCCAAATGGTTTGGTCAGATAATCATCCGCCCCCATTTCCATTCCCTTACGCATATCATTTCGACCGGCATTGGCAGTAAGAAAAATAAAAGGGATGGTAGCAGTGTCAGGCTGCTTACTAAGCAGATGTAAGGCCCCATACCCATTCAATACCGGCATCATAATGTCGCAAATGATCAGATCCGGTTTTTCTTTAGTAGCTATCTCCACACCTTTTTTGCCGTTTTCGGCAGTGATCACATCATACTTCGCCAGTTGAAGTATCTCAGAGATATTCTCTCTGATCTCAGCATTGTCTTCGATAAGCAATATTTTTTTCATAATCTATCATTTACTAATTCGGCGGAATAGTTCGCTAATTTTTCGGAAATAATTTGAAGTAATTCATCTATGTCGTAGGGCTTAATAAGGTATGCATCAGCACCCAACTCCTCCCCCTTTTTTTTATCGGCTTTTTCGGATCGAGCAGTGAGAAAAATAAATGGTGTCTTCTTTAGCCTGATATATTTTCGCAAAACTTTTAGAACATCATACCCGTCAAGCTCAGGCATAGTAATATCTGAAATAATAAGGTCAGGCTGATCACGCAACGCAAGATCAATACCCGTCTTTCCATTCTCTGCTGTGATCGTTTCGTAGTTAGCTAATTCAAGTATTTCAGCAGTATTTTCCCTTAGTTCCCGATTATCTTCTATTATCAATATTTTTTTCATAACCCTGTATAAAATGAAACATTGTCACACATGTATTCAATTTGCAAAATGAAAATACATAGGTAAACCCAACATGTAAATGACGTTCATCACAGCTAGCACTGTGTTACATCATACCCCTTGTATGTATGGCTATGACAGAGTGATATCTTTTCCCAGAGAAGCTTGTGGCAATTCGACAGTAAATGTGCTGCCATTATCTAGTTCGCTTTCAAATCCGATCGTCCCACCCATAAGGTCGATATACTTTTTCACGATATGAAGGCCCATACCGGTTCCCTGTATGTTAGTGACATTATTAGCACGATAAAATGTACTGAAGAGGTGCACCTGGTCTTCTGATGGAATACCCATACCCTCATCCCTGACCTTGACCTCCAGGTTGCCATTATAAAATAAATATGATATATATATCGTTTTATCTTCCGGAGAATATTTGATAGCATTAGATAGCAAATTGAGCAAAACATTTTTGAAATGTTTTGCATCAAGAAATGCCAGGTCACGGTCAGTTTGCTCAGCCAATTTGATCTTTTGCCCGTCTTTGAGATTAGCCTGCATTTCATCTATCAACTCTTTGAAAAACAGCCGGATATCAAATACAGCCGGAGAGTTTTTAATTCCACCATCTTCCATTTTGCCCAATATGAGAAAGTCATTGAGTATATCTGTGAGATTGTGTATGGATGTCTTGATACGAGTCAGGTGTTTCTGCCGTTTCGGAGCATCTTCAGGCTTATTATATTGCTCGACCAGCGATGAAGAAGAAAGAATAGTACTGAGTGGTGTACGGAATTCATGCGATGCAATGGAGACAAATTTAGTCTTCATATCATTCAACTCTTTTTGCTTTTCTATGATCTTTTTTAACCCCTCTTCTACTCTTTTTTGCTCGGAAATGTTATTAATGACCACTAATGACTGAGTGATCGAATTGCCATTATCTTTGATCGGTACAGCTATTACCTGATAGGTATTGCCGGAGATCATTACTTCAAAAGAAACTTCTTCATTTTGAAAGGTTTTTTTCAAATAAGGCTCAGCTAAATCATTTCCTTCGGGATGAATTCTGTCAAATATTTTGTCGCCGACCAGTTTATCATGGTCCATACCAAGTTTCTTCAACTCTGTACCACCTACGAATACATATCTTAGATCCTGATCAATCACACCTATGATACCATTCGGGAAATATGTCGCTATCGCATTGAAGAGTTGTTGTTTTTGCATCAATGCACCTTGCTTCTCCTGTCCTTCTTTGGCCTTTATCAGCTCGGTCAGGTCCGTCATGATACCAATAAAATTGATCAGTTGTCCATCTTTGAATATGGGAGTAATATCAGCAGATATCCATACGGGAACTCCGGATTTAGTATAATTCAAAAGCACTTCTCCCTGTGATGGTTCTTGCTTTGAAAGTCGCTCACTCATCCGCCTCACGGTTTCCTTATCCGTACCTTTACCCTGTAATATTTGACCGGGATTCTTTCCTTTTACCTCCTTTAGCGGGTATCCGGTCAGTTTTTCGAAACTTTTATTGACCCATTCTATCTTCCCATGGTGATCAGTGATGATCACCGAGCTATTCGTATGGCTTGCTACCCAACTTAATCTTTCTATTTGTTCCTCAGCAAGCTTTTGGGCTGTCACATCCTGAACTGTCCCTATGAGCTTATAGGTATTGGCTTTGATCTGTATCGGGGTCCCAATGACGTGTAGCCATTTAACGTTATGACGAGCCGTTATGATCTTTCGGACCACATCAAATTGCTTTCCATGAACCAGTGCATCGTGGATCCTATGTTTCACTTCCTGAAGGTCCCTCTTGAGATAAGCATTATAGATAAAAGTAACTGTAGGTGTGAAATCTTTCTCAACTTCAAAAATATTATACATCTCCTCTGTCCATAGTATTTTTTCGACACCCGGAGTGATCTCAAAACCACCCAACTTAGCCATGGTCTCCGTCCTTTGAAGTAATTCCTTGTATTGGTTACTATCCGTCACATCTCTCACCGTTTTGATGATATACTTGCTACCATCTGTGTTTTTGAGCAGTTGATTGGATATATAGATATCCCGAAAGGTTCCATTCTTTAATACCGCTTTACGCTCGCAGGTGATCGTTTTGCCTTTCAGTATCTCAGCATGAGCCACTTTTATCTCTTTGTCGGTGGTATGAGCTATGATCTTATACCAAGGCATAGAGTTCATTTCATTCCGATCATATCCAAAAAGTTTAGTTAGACCATCATTAGTTTTAACTATTTTGCCAGCTTCATCTACTATAGCGATACCAACATCTGCTGTATGGAAGACAGATTCAACAAGCTTTTCGGACCGATCCAGATCAGCTGCAGTTTTCTTGAGTTCTGTGATCTCGAGCATAGTAAAAGAAATATATTTCCAATCCCCTTCATCATTCAATACTGGTGTAAAATTGAAATCAAAGGTCCTTAACTTATGCTTCTTATCAATCAGTTGGTGCTCTGTGGAAACGGACTTTCCCTTGATGGCATTTTCAAAATCTGAAACAAAGACAGAAAATTCCTTTCTCGATACAATTTTCTTAGAGTTATCGCCCTCGATCAATTGCAATCCGGATATCTCTTTATAAACATTTGCCGCTTGCTGATTAAAGACAATTATTTTGTAATTTCTATCTATCAGAACAAAAGACAGAAAATCATTCTTTAGTAAAGTTTGAAACCCGGCATCTAATTTATAAAGGGAATCCGGTGATCCATACTCTATCTTATTAAGACTTACAGTGGTTTTGGTGTCAATTTTTACAGCCATGATGTCCAATTAAACAATGTATCTATTTTCAAAAAATGAAAGTAGATATTGCAAAACTACATCAGCATGACAATAGTCACAACAAGTACTGATATTCCCCACCCCTCTATAGAGCAGACTCAATTTGAACTACATCCATAATCATAAATATTCCATCAAAATGAGTAGAGCTTTGCCATTGTAAAACATAAAGTCAGGGAAGACATCATAGCAGTTTTTATTAACTTTTCATTTGCCATGTTTACCATTCTGGCTTCAGTATGAAGAAGCATAAAAGAGACGAAAATAAATTTATGCAATATCTAAATGCGGAGAAAAATAAAACTCGGCAAATCAAGGATTGTGCTATTCGATATTACTTAACCCAAAAATATAAAAATCATGAATGCTCTAACATCAATAGGTACGCAGGAAAACGCAATAATGCAGACCATCTATGAAAGAAGATCTGTAAGAAAATATAAAAACAAAAAAGTGTCACAGGATCTGATTGAGGAAGTGATCGATGCAGGTAGGATGGCCCCCACTGCTATCAACATGCAACCGTGGAAATTTTATGTTCTGACCGATAAAGCTCGAATATTATCACTCTCAACTGAAATAGCCAAAGCAGCCGAAAATGCATTTAATCGGGCACATGGTGTGGACAAATCAAACACCATTGGTTATATTTTTCATGGTGCACCGGTTGTCATCTTTATCACAGCTACAAAAGATGACGAATGGGCCTCTCTCGACATAGGTATGTGCGCTGAGAATATAATGCTGGCAGCTAAATCGCTTGGCTTGGATTCCTGCCCGATAGGATTAGCGAAATTTGTAGAGCAGACAAGTTCTTTCCCCAAATTAAAGATCTCTGCCAGCGAAACTGTCAAGCTCGGAATTATTATTGGATATGGAGATGAACATCCAGCGGCAAAGGAGAGAAAACGAAACAATATAGTCTACATAGTTTGAAAAATCGGTTCAGATGATCAACCAAATGCATTTAGCTGAGCGAGCCGGCTGTCTGCTCTAATGAGTATCAACACTCACCTTGAGGCTACTCATAACACATTTATTACACATTGGATATTTTTACTTTCTAAATAATTATTCCTAACCTTTTTAAATTTAATATCATGACACTCTTAAAGAAAAACAATGGAGGATTGGTCCCATTCCGCTCTATGCTGTCAGACTTTTTCAAAACCAATGATTTTTTCGAAGACGGCTTCGGAAATAAGGATTGGATACCTGCAGTTAATGTTTCAGAATCAGATAAAAGCTATGAACTCGACGTAGCTGTCCCTGGTATGAAGAAGGATGACTTCAAAGTAAAAGTGGAAAATGGCATGATCACTATTTCTGCAGAACGGAAAGAAGAAAAAGAGGAGAAGTATTTTAATGATTCAAAAAAATAACGGACATTCAAAATAAGTGTTTGATTGTATCTTAATTAATTGTAAGTCACTGTTTTGTAATCTATTTATTTATTGCCACAATACGAGCTAATATTCGGTAAAAGCTGATATTTATTCGGTTTCTTATAGGTAAAACTCATTTTGTGGATAGGTTAGCATAAGTAAGAGTAAAACGGATTTTGAAATTAATTTATTGCTGCTATATTTGCATTCCGTTTTTGAAAAACAAAAGCGGAAATAATGCGGGAGTAGCTCAGT
>CAIXBT010000282.1 GCA_903917755.1 uncultured Bacteroidota bacterium | reverse complement strand
GCCATCTTGTGAAAGTAGAAGGGTTTGACCTTTCGCCATAGTATATCATTATAATGTTCACCCATATGGATGTAATGATGCAGTCGGTGTCGCGAATACCGTGATATGATTAGTACAATCATTCTTCAAAGTGAGTGTTATTTCTTTTGCCTGCACTTCTGCCGGTGTTTTAGCCTCAGCGAGCATAGCGGGATTTTCGATATTAGCTTCTGCAGTTTGAGCATATGCTCCTGATCCTACACACAGAGTAGCTGCTACGATCATACATTTTGCAAACCATTTCATAATTGTTGTTTTTTAGTACCAACAAAGATAGAATGTGGAAAAGATGTGGAAAACCCCAGTTAAACACCAAATTTGTGCGCTGTCATTTAAAATGGACAATCGTGCTGCCCATGCCGTAGCGGGCGTGATAGGTATTTTCGAAATATTTGACACCGGGATGTTTAGACAGTATCTTATGGACTTCTTCCTTTAGTTTCCCTTTGCCCAGACCGTGAATGACCCTTATCTCGACCTTGCCTTTCATTATGGCATTATCAAGAGCCGCATCCAGCGCCTCCAGCTGAAATTCGATGGCGTACTTATTGTCTTTCTTGCCGCCCCGAAACTGTGTGCTATCGACATGCAGGTCGATCTCCTCACCAAACATGGAAGAATTAGACTTAGAGCCCCTGACGGGATCAGCAGCACCCATCATATAGCTACGCAAAAGATTTGTATCTAACTTCTTTGACATGAGAATGCAAAGATGGTGAAGATTTACGGAATTATAGAGTTACTGATTTCCTGTTCTATAATTGCCCCACGACCTCCTCTGCCAGTCCGAATGAGAGCGTCATTCCTGCACCGCTAAGACCGTTAATAATGGTCACGCCGCTCTCAGGATGAGCTATGAATTCCGTTTTGCCTTTTAGTTTCGGGTAGATACCATTCCAGGTTTGCGCTATGCAGAGATCTTTCAGCACTACGAAAGTCTTAAGATAATCCAGAATAAGTCGATTGATATATTCTCTGTCAAAAGGGTCATGCACGAGACCATATTCATGCGAATCGCCGATGGTCACTTCTGTCAGTTCATTCTGAGAGATCATGACATGTATGCCCCACTTCACATACTCAGGCATCTCTCTGTTATATCTTTCACTCAGGGCAGCCAGACCTGATAGATGCTGAAAGGCCCCGTAATGTGTGAGCGTCAATCCCGCACTGAGCGCAGGGCCTGTATTCCACTGATCGGGTTGAGGCACGGTGCGGAGCATTTGCAGTTTGCACTTAGTGATACCGCTCTCAGCAAATACCTCCGGATACAAAGTTTCAAACTCAGCTCCGCTGCATACAAATATCTGATCGGCCTCATACACATCTCTGCCCGAATATACTTTAGGGTATTCGATATGATTGACAGCCCTGTTGAAATGAAACTTTACCCCGTATTTGGATTGCAAATAATTAGGGATATCCGCTATGGCCTGACGAGGGTCTACGATGATCTCCGTATCACTCCACAATGACCCCAGAAGGCCCTCGGGATTAGTGGCAGGTGAAAGATTCAGCGTCTTGTCCTTATTCAGCAGTTTGATAGGCCTCAGGGTACTTTCCCTATCTGCGAATTCTCTAATCACATTCAGTTCATCATCATGATATGCGGTTAACAATGATCCGCAGGGATTATGCCAGATACCTGCTTCATCACAGACCTTCTTCCATGCGGCCCTCGATCTCAGTGCCCGCTCATAGAGATGACCGAAGGGCTGCCCCACGGGCCACACCATGCCGAAGTTACGGATAGAGGCACCGACAGCCTTTTCATTGCGTTCGAAGACAGTGACAGAATATCCTTTTTCTGCCAGAGATTTTGCGGTAGCCAAACCAACTATCCCGGCACCGATCACGATAGCACTCCTGCTCATGCACTGCGATATTTACGATGAAAATAAATGAATGAAAAAGTGATACCCACAATGCCCAAAACACTGGAGCCCATAATGAGAGTAGCCATAAACGGTGACCATAGTGTCGAGTGGCTCAGGCCAAATTCTTTATAAAGCAATACGCTCAGACTGCCCAGATATCCGAAAGAGTCAGAGATATACATCAGAAATCCGACATTAGCTGTGTAACGAAATGTAGCGATGAGCCTTTCGAAAAAGAGCGCATTGAAAGGGACATAGGCGAGATAAAGACCTAAACCTGCAAATAGCATCCATAAATATGCATTGAGGCTACCCTGAGAATATAGATAAGAAGCTATGCCAGCCATCAGAAAACCAAATGCCACCATAAAATGATTGAACATAAAGGCCTTGAAATTATCTTTGATCAGGATCATCATACCGATCACTACGAGCACGATCAGTGATATTTTATTTTCAGTACTTGTGAAAATATCTTTGACCTTATCATAATGATTTTCCTTCCAGATATTAGCGATGAACAGATCACGCAGATCCCTGACTATAGAGAGCAAAGCATAGGTAATGACCAGGGCTATAAGTCCCGGCAGGAATTTTTTGACAAGCGCTATGCGGTCAGCTCCTGTCATAGGCGGCCGCACAGAGCGGGAAGCAATATCTTCGGCATCAGGCGGCGGTATCTGCTCCAATAGAAAAACAAAGAACAGCATGGGAAGCAGGAATATCATACCGGTGGCAAATGGCATCCAGTATTCCGTGACATGGTAGTCAGTCATCAGCATAGAACCGATCTGCTTGACAAAACCTGATGAAAAAATAAAACTCACGCACATCATAGAGCCGATGAATTCGGTGCTGCGCCGGCCCTCTATATAACCAAACACTAGGCCCCAGACCATACCGAGAGGCAGTCCGTTTATAAACATGAATATGGCGCTGTATGGATATGGAGTGACCGCAAAAAGAAATAATGAAACGGCTGCGATAGAGACCAGCACTATTATACCGATACCCCTGCCCTTTTCTTTCATCTCAGATATGATCTTGATACCTGAAAATTTGCTGATCATATATCCGAGAGATTGAGATACGACCAGTATTACTTTGAAATCCACATCACCTACATGATAGGTGGCGGCAGAAAAGGGTTTGCGGAAAGCATACATACAGGAGTATGTGCAGAAGCAAGCTATAGAGGCATAAATAGTAAGCAGCAGTCTGCTAGCCGTTAGCTCCTTCTGAAAGAATCGTTGGGTGATAAACATGTTCGGTATTAAGGCCGTATTCAGTTATAAAATATGGGTTCCATGCCCCGTCAATAAGTGCATAAGCATAAGTAAATCCAATTTCCCTGAGGCATTCGTAAGCATTGGTCATGGCGCTGTCCAGTTCATCTCTGCTGTGTGCATCCGTATTGACGGTCACAGGTATATTGAGCTCTAGAGCCTTTCTCAATATACTTTCAGAAGGTGAAAATTCAGACGATGTCCCCTTATAAAAACCTCTGGTATTGAGCTCCAATATAGAATTATTTGCCTTAATCACCTTGAGTGTGTTTTCCACTTCTGCCTGATAGAATTCCGTATCCGAATCAAACACGATATAGCCGTTGTTATGCATCTTGAGCAGGTCGAAATGCCCTACTATGGTAGGTTTCGAACTTTCGACCATGCGCCGTACAGACGCGAAATATGTGCGGATCAGAGCTGCGGGATTGCTGTGAAAACCTTCTTTCACAGTTTTAAGAAATGCATCTGTACCGGTATTGAGCTGATATACTTTATTGCCATCCTTGCCCCAGAGGAAATGTACCGTACCGATCGTGAAATCCAACTGCTGAAACAATACAATGGGTGATGCGGGACTGATCACATTTTCTATGAAATCTACTTCCAGCCCCAGATATATCTGAATAAGCTTACAATATTTGCTCTTGAGTATACGCACCTCCTGACAGTACTGTGCCAGTTTCTCGTATTTCATGGAGTAACTATTCTCCACAGGCATGGGGCAGTGTGATGAAAACCCGATGGATTTGAATCCTCTGTGTATCGCTTCGATCACGATCGCCTCCAGATCATCCTTCCCATCGTCATAGACAGAGTGGATATGATAGTTAGTTAATGCCATTTATTTCTAAGATAAGTTTCAAATTCAGATCCTCATTATAAGGAGGGTTCATAGTCTTATGCATTCATCACTGATCCTTACTTCACTATCTTCAATATATCCACCAGATCATCTACCAGATGGGTATATTTCTCACGCTCCAGTTCCTCCCGTTTATATGCGCCCCATGTCACACCTATCACATTGCCGCACTTAGCATTCATTCCTTCCATCAGGTCCGAGGGCGTGTCGCCGACCTTGGTCACCAGAGCCGGGTCTGTGATCTTATATTCAGCCATCGCTTTCAGTATCATATCAGCATAAGGCCTGCCATGCTTCACCTCATCACTAGTCACACTATAGTCGATCATATTTCTCCAGTTCAGCCTGTCGATTATAGCATCAGCTATATCACGAGAGAAGCCAGTATCGATCACCACTTTGATACCTTTTTTGCGGAGCGAGTCAAATACATACTCTACATTAGGCTTGGCTTTCACATCGGGATTGTACCGATAGTGGTGAAGCATATCCAGCAGAAAATGCGTGTGGATCTTTTCTACCAGCGCAGCCCTTTCACTTTCCGAATGAATTTTAAATTTCTCATTCAGCAATGTGTCAATAGCAACGGGCTTAGGGTATCCCATTACACGATTTGCATCACTGCGTGTGATCTTATAACCTTTGGCTGCCATCGCATTGATGAGCGACTGGTGCACATTGTCATCGTCTTCGACCGTAGTTCCCGCCATATCAAAGACAACCATTTTAGTTTGCGTATCCTTTACCATAGTTTTATTAAATTTTTATGAAATTATGTATATCATGTTCTGAAAACAAGCCTCAAATTCACTTTGTCCCGCCTATTTGTCTAATTCAGAAGCAATCAACTCAATGCTTTGTATTACGATACAACATTTCATCTCTCAAACTTAATATCAATAGCAATCGCTAGTATTACGCCAATGTTATTATTTTGAAAAAGATGGAATCGATGCCGGCACGGCGGGGACGCCGGCCAAAAGCAAAAGACGTCGATCATTACGCTACTACTACTGTACGATGAAACTCGGATTAAGGAGATCGGGTTTGTTATACACCAGCGACTGCATGGTGTTTGCATTCAGCACCTGCCTACCTGCATAGAGCGCCACGGCATGAGCTGCGCCTGTGTCCCACTCCATGGTCGGTCCGAAGCGCGGATACACATCTGCCGCACCTTCGGCCACGAGGCATAACTTCAGAGAGCTGCCTATAGAAAGAAAGTCGATCTTCTTTCCCTGCTTTTCGAGATCAGATACGAATGCCAATGTCTCATCGCTCATATGTGAACGGCTGGCGACTATTTTGATGGAGTCTTTATCAGTATACGGATCCTGATTATGAATTTTGGTCGACAGGCCTTTTGAAATTTTATACGAACCATCGCCTTTGATCCCGTAATAAAGTGTGTTCGGCACTGGTGCATATACCACACCGAAGGTCGGCACTCCATTTTCGATCAGCGCTATATTGACCGTAAACTCTCCGTTCTTTTTTATGAATTCTTTGGTGCCATCGAGCGGGTCTATCAGCCAGAGTGTGCTCCAGTCCTTCCTTTCATCATAGGTCACCTGCTTGTTTTCTTCAGAGATCACATTTGAGCCCGGATAGCGGCTCATCAGTCTCTCTATTATTATCTGATTAGAAAGTTTGTCAGCCTCCGTGAGAGGAGACTTATCGTCCTTATAATCCACACTAAAGTCTTTCTCATACACCTTCATAATCTCCATGCCGGCCATTCGTGCAGTGCTGAGGAGGTAGTCGATATCTATCTCTGAATATGTCATCTGAATTATATTAGTTAGCAGTGATAAGCTTCATACATGCCACAAGGCTCTCTCTCCAGTATGGAATGTCTATGCCGAAAGTCTCTTTCACTTTTTTCTTGTTGAGTACGCTGTATTTGGGGCGGGTAGCGGGAGTAGGATACTGTGATGTTTCGATAGCTGCGATCCGTGTTTTCAACCCTGCTATATCTCTGATGGCTACCGCAAAATCATACCATGATGCCACTCCTTCATCGCTGTAATTATAGACCCCGCAGATTTTCTTTTCGACGGCTGTATCAAGCGTACCGAGAATGACCTGCGCCAGATCACGTGCATAGGTTGGTGTACCTATCTGATCATATATCACCGAGAGGTTTTCGCGCTCTGTGCACAGACGCAGCATAGTCTTGACGAAATTGCCTCCGAAGCTTGAATATACCCATGATGTACGAAAGATGAGGCTCTCAGGGTTAGCCTTCTGCACTGCCAGCTCGCCGGCCAGCTTTGAAGCACCATATACACTGAGCGGGCCCGGTTTGTCATCTTCCAGTATCGGTCTGCTGTGCGTTCCGTCAAAAATAAAATCTGTAGAGATATGTACGAATTTCGCATTGAACTTAGCTGCGGCCTCAGCCAGGTGCATGGCTCCTGTTTCATTGATCAGATAGGCTTTCTCTGTATCTGATTCCGCTTTGTCCACTGCGGTATAAGCAGCACAATTGATCAAGCCATAAAACTGCCCCTGCTCCACGAATGAGAGTACCGCCTGCCTGTCGGTGATGTCAAGTTCCTGATAATCGGTGAAGATAAATTGCCTGTCGGTCAGCGCTGCAGAAAGAAATCGGATCTCACTGCCCAATTGCCCGCCGGCACCCGTTATCAGTATTTTTTTCATTCTTAAAATTGAAAGTTATTGATACTGTCTTTGAGCAGTGGATTTTTCCAATCCTTTTCAGATACGAGCATTCTGTCTGAGGGCACCTGCCAGTCTATCTGCAGATCCGGATCTGTAAACAGCACACCGCCTTCTGATTCTTTATTATAAAAGTTATCGCATTTATAGCTGAATATCGTATTGTCTTCCAGTACTGAGAAACCATGCGCAAAACCCCGAGGAATGAAAAGCTGCTTTTTATTTTCGCCGGAGAGGATGATCTCAAATTTCTGTCCATAGGTAGGCGATCCCTTGCGTACATCTATCACCACATCCAGCACCGTACCGATTATCACTCTGACGAGTTTAGCCTGTGCATATGGATTCAACTGATAGTGAAGTCCGCGAACCACACCGAATTGAGATTTAGATTCATTGTCCTGCACGAAATGAGTACTAATACCGGCTTCTTTGAATGTGTTCTCATTGAAACTTTCCAAAAAATAGCCTCGATGGTCACCAAAAGTTTTGGGTTCAAATATTTTAAGTCCCGGAAAATCCGTTTCAATAAAGGGCATAGAAAAATTTTACAGCACTATATTAGAAGGAATTTTCCATTTTTCCGTAACTTTATACAAAATCATAATAAACATGGAAGTAAACGACCCGATATCAACCATCATGAGCCGGTCAGTAGTAGTAGCGAATCAGTTTCACAATTTCTCTGAAGTACTGGAGCTTTTTTCAAAACATGGGATGCATCACCTGCCTATAGTAGATGGCAATGATCGTCTCGTAGGGATAGTCAGTTCTAATGATCTGATGAAGATATTCATAGATCCAAAATATAAAAGCATCAGTCTGAATTCTGACGAGGCTGACAAGCTCATCAACATTCCGGATATCATGACACACGATCCTATCACAGTGTCACCGACCGATACGATCAGACATGCCGCAAAAATATTTGCTGACAAGAAATTTCTTGCCATGCCTGTAATGGAAAATGACAAGGTGGTCGGCATCCTGTCAGTCAAAGACCTTGTACACGTGATAGCTTACTACTCATAATAAGTGGAGATCAGGATATTCAGACAGAGCGACCCGGAGTATCTCCTGTCGCTGATCCTGCGTTACAAGATATTGCGCATACCTCTCGGGCTGACCTTCAGCAAGGATGATCTGGCTAAGGATGCAGATGATCTGCATATAGGTCTCTTCGAAGGTGATGAACTGCTCGCTTCTCTGATACTCACTGACACCGGAGACCATACTATCAAGATGCGTCAGGTAGCTGTAGACGATATGCATCAGGGCCGGGGCTTTGGGAAAATGCTCGTGCAATATGCTGATGACAATGCCCGAAAAGAGGGCTATATCCTGATACACTGCCATGCCAGAGATACAGCAAAGGAATTTTATCTGAAGCAAGGATATAAAGTAGTGGGTGATGAATTCACAGAAGTGGGGATCAGACATTACTATATGGAGAAGCAACTCTAAGAATCACAGAAACTGCCCGATAGAACGGAGATATGCCAGTATCAAATCTACGACTTTGTATATCTTATCTTCTGCCAGAAATAAATACACACGAGAGCGGCATTCATTGAATACATGCGTTTTGATCTCATCTTCATAGATCAGTTGACCTTTGGATTCATCCCACTTCTCTATGAAGAGATTAGTAATGACATAGGCCTCATCTTCTGAGATGTGAAAGTCAAGGTGATGGTATATATATCTGATGGTCTGCCAGTAGTCGGGGCGTCCGGGCACATTGAGTGCGGGGTTGTATATCTGGGTGGCAGCTATCATCGTTTTTTGCGAAAGGGTTACGAAGATAATACTTTAGCGGGAAATGGGAAATATTAATCATAGAGATATTGGTGATGCCTGTTTCGGGCAAGGGGAATTTTATTGTACCTTTAAAAATCAATATGAATAAAAAGATCGCCATTCTGATTTTCAAACACATTGCGGTTGGATCGATCTTGTCAGTTATTTTTCTGTTCTTCTCAGAACCAATCACCGTTCATTTATTCAGAGGTATTCACGATGTCTATTTCTGGATAAGAATCGTGTTAACTGGCCTGACAATTATTTGGCTACCAACTCTGACCTTGCTAATTATAAATTTGATCAGACACAGTTCAGAATAATAATAAAAGCTTTTACGGAAACTTTGGAAACTTGCTCCAGTCCGGTTTGCGCTTTTCGATGAAGGCATTCTTGCCCTCTTTGGCTTCATCACTTAGATAGTAGAGGAGTGTTGCATTGCCTGCGAGCTCCTGTATACCTGCCTGACCGTCGAGCTCAGCATTGAAAGATGATTTGAGCATACGGATAGAAAGCGGAGATTTTTCCTGAATCTTTTTGCACCATTCTACGGTGGTATCTTCGAGTACTTCGAGAGGTACTACTTTATTGACGAGACCCATATCGAGGGCATCCTGAGCATTGTACTGATCGCAGAGGAACCATATCTCACGGGCTTTCTTTTGACCTACACAGCGAGCCAGATATGAGGCACCAAAACCACCATCAAAAGAACCGACCTTAGGACCTGTCTGACCGAAGATGGCATTCTCTGAAGCGATAGAGAGGTCGCATACCACATGGAGCACATGACCGCCGCCTATGGCAAAACCATTGACCATGGCGATGACCGCCTTGGGGATAGAGCGAATTTGTTTTTGAAGGTCGAGTACATTCAGACGAGGTACGAGGTCAGCGCCCACATAGCCGCCATTGCCGCGTACATTCTGATCTCCACCCGAGCAGAAAGCTTTATCTCCTGCGCCTGTCAGGATGATGCTCTGTATATCGAGGCTATCCCTGCAGGTATTCATCGCATCTATCATTTCCTTGACGGTGAGCGGTGTGAATGCATTATGATAGCGCGGACGGTCTATCGTGATCTTTGCTATTCCTTCATAGAAATCGAATTTGATCTCTTTGTATTCTTTGATGGTCTGCCATTCTCTCTTTGCCATATAGTGAGTATTAAGTTTTAGATGATAGGTTTTAGGTTTAATACAATTAGTTGTTCTTCAAAAATTCGAAATATTGTTTGTACACTTTTTCGCTGGTCGGCCCATCAGTTTTGATCTCAAGGATGGCGGGTTTATTGCCTTTTTGCGGTTTATAAAACTGCCCCGATACGAAATCCAGATCTTCTGCGCGGTCGCAAAAATAATAAGGTATCTGATACATCTGTGCCAAAAATTCGGCGCTGAGTTTATGACTCGTCTCAAAGTACTTTTCGAAGTTCTCTACACGACCGGGGCCTTCTATCAGTCTGAAGATATTGCCGCCGCCATTATTGATCACGATGATGCGCAACTGCGGCGACAGGGCATTATTCCAAAGCGCATTTGAATCATATAGGAAACTCACATCGCCCACGACGCAGACAGTCAGCCTGCCGGACTGACAGGCAGCTCCCGCAGCCGTGCTCACACAGCCATCTATGCCGCTTGTGCCACGGTTGGAGTTGACCGACAGAGATGCCCGATGCGCAAAGAAGCTGCTATACCTGACCGGAGATGAATTGCCATAATGGATATTAGCCCCTTCGGGGAAAGAAGAAATAAGCTGATCGAAAACGCTGAGATCACTAAACGCAGCTTGTCTCACAAATTGCTGAGTGAGCGACTGTGCTTTTTTGTTCAGTGACTGCCAGCGACAATGCCCCGTAGGCTCATGCTTGATGTCAGCAAGGATCCTCAGACAGACCTCAGGTTTCGCGACTATGTGCTGATATTCTTTCGCCCCTAGTCCGTTCCACTCACCCCTGTCTGTAGAGATATGAAAATGATGCGCAGGAGCCACTTTGCGAAGGTATTGTCTCAGGCGCTTTGACACGATCTGCCTGCCGATGGTGATGATCGTATCAGGCGCATGATCGGCATATTCCTCCTCTTTTAATAAGGAGATCGCAGCATCGATATTGCCGATCACATATGCAGCGGGCATATTAGCCAGAGGTTCGGCCACCACGATCAGATCATCTCTCAGAGACAGTTTCTGTATTATTTTCAGCAGCTCAGCATCCGGTTCATGCATGCCGCATATGAGCATGTTCTTTTTTGACAAAGGTATGACTGGCGCAGCCGGCAATGTCTGAGGAGCGATTTTATTGATCGAGAAGTCCGATAGCGGTTCATCGCTAGTGCCATATAGCGGCTCACGAAGCGGGATATTGATATGCACAGGGCCACCATAACCCAGCGTGCTTAGATCGATAGCCTCTGAGGTGATCCTGGCAGCTTCTGCGGAAGTTTCAGAGAGAGTGTATGAACCCCTGATATAATTGCGATAAATATTAGTTTGAAGAATAGCCTGATTTTCGCCTATGCCGATATATTCTGCCGGCCTGTCTGCCGTCAATATCAATAATGGGACCTGCTGATAATAGGCTTCACAGATAGCTGGAGCGAGATTCAAAACGGCAGTACCTGATGTACAAACCAGGACCACCGGATGCTGCGACTGCTGCGCCATGCCCAGTGCAAAAAAACCTGCCACCCTTTCGTCTGCTATGACCGTACACTGCATCTCTTTGGTCTGCGAAAAACCAATGACCAGTGGTGCGGAGCGGGAACCCGGTGATAGGACGACTTGCTTTATCCCTTTGATACGGCATACTTCGACGAGTGCTTGTATGTTCTTTTTGTCAGTGGTCAAAATCGGTTGTAAGTTTTAGGTTATATTTTCAAGTCATCATATTCATATCAGGCTCTTCAAAACATCTATTTTCTTTTCACTTTCCAGCCATTCTTTTTCCGCATTGGACTCTGATGTCACGCCGCAGCCTGCATAGAAGAGCAATTGCTTTTCGGTCACCTGCATGCAGCGAAGATTAACGAAGAGATCGGTCCTTCCGTTCTGGTTCACCGGGCCCAGATAGCCTGCATAAAAAGCCCGGTCAAAAGATTCCTCACGTGATACAAAATCGACGGACCTACGCTGCGGCATGCCGCCCACCGCCGGGGTCGGGTGGAGGTCCTTAACTACTTTGCGCCATATGCTTTTGCCATTATGATGTATCGTAAATACGGAGAGCAAATGTTTCACCCTTCCGGCATCATGTGTCACAGGGGCTTTGAGCGTTATTTTATCGGAAATCGTTTTACTGAGTTTCTTATGAATAAAGTCTGTCACTATCTGCTGCTCCTCCATCTCCTTGGCAGACCAGTCGGTATCATCATCTATCACTTTGGTGCCTGCGAGCGAATAGGTAGTAAGTTTAGTGGGTTTCTCTGAGACCAGTATCTCCGGCGATGCTCCTATCCACAAACCCACTCCGGGAATGTATGTGAGCGATACAAATGCACCTGTATATCTGTCGCACAGTTTCTGAAAGAGTGCGAAAGGATCAAATGAAGCAGGCTTGCGGAGGGCTAAAACCCTTGCGGCCACTATCTTGCTGAATTCACCTGATCTGATCTCCGAAATTATTTTTTTTACAAGATCGGTATATCGTTTTTTTGTAGTGCTTTTCTGTTTTTCAGTTGACAATAATAATGGCGTTTTCGCTGATGATGAGTTTTGCGATTTTATATAAAATGCCTTTTGCGTCGGGGCGAAAGGGGCAAATGCAAATGCACTTTCATTGCCTTTCAACCTATGTGTAGCCTGGCCCATCATGTAGCTCACCCTCTTAGTATGAGGCAGGCGAAATGACACGAAAGCCTGCCCCTGTGTGAGCGCCTGTTGGTAAATCGCGGCTATATCTTTCGAACTGACTGGTTTCAAAACTTGAAAAAATTGTATCTTCACACGAAAGTAGCAAAAATAAGACTTGAGACCAGAGATTGAGACAAGAGATAAGCTAAAGATCTGCTATCCTCATTTTCAAATTTCATTTATCGTTCCTCAGCTCTAATCTCCTAAAATGATCAGAAAAGAACTATATATAATACGTCACGGACAGACTGACCATAACCTCAAAGGGATCGTGCAGGGCAAGGGTGTCAATCTGCCGCTGAATGAACTGGGGCAGAGACAGGCTCAGGCTTTTTTTGAAGCATACAAAGATGTTCCCTTCGAAGGGATATATACCTCTACCCTGCTCCGTGCGCAGCAGACCATCTATCCATTCAGGGATATCGGACACTCATATGAGATATTTTCAGAACTGGATGAGATAAGCTGGGGCGAAATGGAAGGAACCCATATGGTGATGGAAACGAGTGATATTTTCAAACACCTGATAGATGAATGGCGAGCCGGAAATATCGACGCCAGCCCGGCCGGTGGCGAGAGCCCGCGGATCCTGCAGGAAAGACAGAAAAGATTTATCGACCATGTCCTGCATACTCCTGACAGAAATATACTCATATCAATGCACGGGCGCGCTATAAGATGTCTGCTATGTACGCTCACAGATACACCGCTGAGCCGCATGGAGGAGTTTCCGCATGTGAATCTCACACTATACAAAGTGAATCTGATGGCAGATGGCACCTTTGTGGTAGAGAAGTTTAACGATCAGGAGCACCTGAAGAACATATAACCTCAAAAGAGAGGGAACTGATACAGGAAAATTATCCTTTAGAATTTTCCCACTCTGCCGTTTTCTTGGCGAGTTGCTCTGCGAAATTTTTGACCTCATCTTTCACAAATGGATTCTTGGTAGCGCGATGATATGAATCGGCCACAGACAGGATGGTTTGAAAAAAATGCGAATGCATTTCATCGATAGTCATTTCATTGGTCCAGAGATCTATCCTGAGTGTGTCTTTCTGCACTGCATCCCAGATAGAGAGCATGATGGACTTGCAGTCTCTCAGCTCCTGATTTTTAGAATCTGTGGCCTGCCATTTGATATCTATCGGAATATTTTGTTTGTCAAGGCTTATTTTAAATCTGATCTCAGACTGTTTTGCGATCTCTGCCATGTTTTATTGTTGATTTATGATTTATAATTGAAAATGCATCTCCCGCTGATGGCGCTGATCAACGCAGAAAAAATTTGCGAAAATCAATGTGATATGCGGGAGGCAAGTCATGTTTTCTAGCTCCATTTCCGAACCAAATCTATGAATTCATCCTGAATCGAGATGGTTTTATCTTCGGCATACCAGTCATGTACCATGCGTACTTTGGCACCGAAAGACAGATCGGGATTGTTTATATTTTCGTGGACTATCTTCTGCAGCACTTTCGGGCGCGGCCCCCATGTTCCTAGTTCTTCGAAGCTCACAGCGTCTATACAGATCAGTTTAGGGATAGATCGGCTGCCATCAGTGAGATAGGCATCCATGACTTCGGGATGCGAATCGCTCTGCAATATCCTGAAGCTGATATGCTCACTGCACGAAGCGATCGTGTAGAGCACAGGCACCACCTGCGATGCATCTCCGCACCAGGGCTCGGTCAGCACCATCCATATCAGATCCCTATCGACAGCCGTCAGGGCATTGTACAATTTTGATTCGATATTTATGGTCCCGAGAATGTGGTCTATGCGTTTGATATTTTCTGCTGTGTACCTCAGCATTTTTTCGTTTCTGTATAGTTCGGGCTTATCGTCGGATTCGACATATTTCTTAGCCAGGGCATAATATTCTGCCCAAGAAATGGTCCCTTTTAATATTTCCGCTGTGATAGATGATAGCATTAGAACCTCAAATCTGAGTCTTTTTGAGATAGGAATTCAAAAACGGGCAAAAAAAAAGCGCAACGAACAGTTGCGCTTTTCTTTCTGAAAGAAGAAAATTACTTCTTGTCAGCTGGTTTAGCAGCTGGCTTAGTTTCAGCTTTTTTCTCAGCTGGTTTAGCAGCTGGCTTAGCTTCTTTCTTTTCAGCTGGTTTAGCAGCTTCTTTCTTTGCAGCTGGTTTAGTTTCAGCTTTCTTTTCTTGAGCATTTACTCCGAGAGCCAATACAGCTACAGCGAAGAACAACATTACTTTTTTCATTGCTTTTTTAAATTTTGGTTAAACTAAAGCCCCAAAAATAACATATCACGGGGAAAATTGTCGAGTAAACCGATATTTTAACAAATATTTATTTATAGAATATAAATAAAGCAGATTTTTGAGCGTTATTTCAATGAGACGCAGCGACCATTTCACAATATTGTTGATCGATATTTCTCAAAAAAAGAACAAGTATCGCGTTATTTGCACGGCGAGTAAATATACAAATTATACCAATTCAGCTATCAATTATGTTTCATACGGATATCATCAAGATCGAAAATTTCATAGAACCGATACTCATCATAGCAGTAGCCTATAGTGTGGGCAAAGTACTCAGTTTCCTGATCAGGCGCTATATCCGCAAGTCGGCCAATGTGATGCATTTCGACCCAACCAATTATTCATTCCTTCAGAATGCAGTGAGTTTTATTGTTTTCATCTGTGCCACATTATTCATTTTCTATCGTGTGCCTGCACTTCATACCATTGGCAAGACGCTATTCGCCGGTGCGGGGATCGCAGCAGCGGTGATCGGTTTTGCCTCTCAGGAAGCATTTTCAAATATCATCAGCGGTGTATTTATTGTCATCTTCAAGCCATTCAGCGTGGGTGATTATATCAAGCTACTGACGAGTAATCAGATCTGAGTGGTAGAAGATATTACGATCAGACACACGGTGATCAAAAGCATAGAGAACAGGCGCATCGTGATACCCAACTCTGTGATAAGCCGCGAAGCTATTCTCAACAGTACACTCACCGACCCGCGCGTAATGTTCAATCTGGAAGTGGTGATGGTCTATGAAACAGATATTCAAAAGGTACTTGATATCATGAAAGAAGAAGCACAAAAGCATCCTTCTTTTCTGGATACACGAAGTGAAATAGATAAGGCGAATGGTGTATTGCCGATAGTGGCCAAAGTGGTGGCGCTGGAGGATAATGGTGTGCGATGCCGTGCATATGTATGGGCAAAAGATAATGATACAGCCTTTGATATGAAGTGCGATCTGTTTAAAATACTCAAAGATCGATTTGATCAGGAGGGCCTCAGTATATCTCATGCACAGCGGCTAATGGGTTTCACTGACCCGCAGTAGGATTAACTATTGGATCAAAGAAAATTGCCTAATTTTCAAAGCAATAAGGAAGATTACATGAGAGCCCCCGGCAATTTTTAAGTACCTCATTTCAGCCGCTTGATCACTGATAGATAAAGTTGCCATGTGCTGAGTCCACCTCGACCTCATTGCTCATAGCACTCTCCACATACCCTACTATCTGCGCATCTATACCGAATGAACGAGCGATGTCGATCACTTCTGCGGCATGCGTTTCACTGAGATATAATTCAAGCCTGGTACCGCAGTTGAGTACTTTGTACATTTCCTTCCACGCAGTCTGAGATTCAGTCTGAATGAGATCGAAAATGGGCGGCACAGGGAGCAGATCATCTTTGACGATCCTCAGATTTTCGATATAGTGAAGTACCTTGGTCTGTGCACCACCTGTATTATTTACGATCCCATTGATCTGACCGGGTAGTGCAGACAATATCTTTCTGATGACCGGTGCATAGGTACGAGTCGGTGAAAGAAGTGCCTTGCCGATATTGAGAGGTGTCTCCTGCAGCTGGTCTGTCAGCTTTTTACTACCCGAGTAGACGATAGTCGGGTCTATAGATTTCTCATAAGTCTCAGGATATTTCTCAGCATAGTATTTTGACAACACATCATGGCGCGCAGATGTCAGTCCGTTGCTAGATATTCCGGAGTTATATTCTTTTTCATAAGTAGCCTTGCCATAAGAAGCCAAACCCACGATCACATTTCCTGGTCTGATATTCTGTGTCAGTATCAGGTCGCTCCTCTTCATCCTTACACTCATGGCGGCATCTACTGTGACGGTACGCACTATATCGCCGAGGTCTGCGGTCTCACCACCCATCAGATGGATAGTCACACCGGCATCTTTCATGGCATCTATGAATTCCTGTGTACCACTGATGATCTCGGCTATCACTTCGCCGGGTATGAATTTCTTATTGCGGTTGATGACCGATGTGAGCAGAAAACTATCTGTAGCCCCTACACAAAGCAGGTCGTCGAGATTCATGACTATAGCATCCTGAGCTATACCGCGCCACACAGATATATCGCCGGTCTCGCGCCAGTAGAGATACGCTAAAATAGATTTGGTGCCTGAGCCATCTGCACTCATCACATTGCACCATGCGGCATCGCCGGCCATATAGTCAGGGTATATCTTGCAGAAAGCCTTCGGATAAAGCCCATGATAGAGATCTTTGACGGCAGCGTGGACATCCTCTTTGCTGGCCGAGACACCTCTTTGTAAATATTTATCTTCCATATCTTTTCACTATACTATTTTCTTTCCTACTGCTGCAGCTACCGCAGCGATACTTTTGTGCAATGCCCTGAACTGATCAAAATTCAACTGCTGCTCCGCATCTGATTTAGCTACTTTAGGATTCGGGTGGGTCTCTATCAATAGTCCATCCACACCCATAGCCACACAAGCCCTCGACAGGTCTGCCACTCCATATGCATAACCTATGGCATGACTCGGGTCGAGTATGACTGGCAGGTTAGTGTATTGCTTGAGCCAGGCCACACCACAGAGATCGAGCGTGAATCTGGTCTTGGTCTCAAAGGTCCTGATACCGCGCTCACAGAGCATCACGTCGGGATTGCCGCTGCTCAATACAAACTCAGCCGACTGCACGAACTCCTGCAGTGTAGAGCCGAAACCTCTTTTGATCAGGACTGCTTTTTTTGACTTTCCGCATTTGCGCAATATGCCCTGATCGTACATGGCCTTCGCTCCTACCTGAATGATATCTGCATATTCGATCACTTCATCCACATGAGTGCTGTCACGCACTTCGGTTATGATCTTCAGTCCATATTTGCTGCGCATCTTGTCGAGCAGTTTTAATCCCTCCAGTCCCAAACCCTGAAATGTATAAGGCGAAGTACGTGGTTTATATGCGCCTGCGCGAAGCACCTTCACACCGAGTTCGACGCAAAGCATCGCTGCCTGTTCGATCTGCTCTTCAGACTCCACAGAGCAGGGACCGGTTATGACCACCGTATTATTAGTGCTGCCGCCGATACCGACCACGCCCAGATCTATAGTGCGGGTGTCAGAAATATATTGCTTGCTCGCCAGTTGTATATCAGTATCTGTCACAAAAACCGCCTCTGCATGAGATCTGATATTGGCATCCGCTTCTTTCACTTTCGAAGAAGTGACAAGGACATATTGCACTCCGTTGTGCATACATATCGCTTCATAATTGCGGCCCAGTTCTTCAGCTTTAGCCTGTTCTATCGATTTATTTAAGTGTATGATCATCTTTTAAGTTTTTCCCGCAGATAGCACAGATGAACGCGGATAAAATATTCTTCAAATATCAGTGAAATCTGCGGAAGATTAATTCAACCTCTTGTCAGATTATTCAGTAAGACCGCTCCCTGCAATATTCCATTGCCATCTACTACCGGCAAAAATAATATAATGAAATTGAGTGCATCGATCTTTGTCAACATTTGGCCCAGCGTGGCCTGATCGCTGATACTCACCGGAGTTCTGTTGACCATGCGCAGCGCATCCACATCAGTCAGGTCGGGCAACTGTTTGAGCAGCCCTCTGCGCAGGTCGGCATTGCTTATGAGGCCTTTCAGTACCCGGTTCTCATCCACGATCAATACAAAACCCTGTTTATATTCCTCAATAGTTTGCAATACCCCTGCGAAGCTCAGATCCCGCTCCTGCAATACGGGCAAATATGAAGCAGGCATCATGAAATCTCTGACCAAAAAATCTCCGCCCGCAGGTTTTTTATAAAAACTCAACATACCCGATCCTATGCTGAAATGATTGAGCAGAAAGGAACCCGACACGATAGAATCAACACCCAATAACCTGAGTATGTATGCCACTTCATCATTCACCCCGCCATCTATCTGGATCTTCAGATGCGGATAGAGATGTTTCAGCTCAATGATCCTGTTGAAATTTTCTTTCTGAAAGATACCGCCGCTCATACCCGGCGTGGTGCACATGAGCATCACATAGCTATAACCTTTTGCTTTGTCCAGTACATCGACAGATGTCTGCGACTTGATAGCGAGGCCGAATCTGGTACCGGGCCATTCAGGCACAGCTATCACCTCGCCCATATCTTCATATTGCAGCGACACGTATTCGATCTGCAGTTCTCTGATCAGGTCGAAATATTTCTGAGGCTCTGCGGCTATGATATGCAGATCGATGGGGGTATCTGTTAGTTTTCTGATAGTACGGATATCATCAAATGTCTCCGCTGTGTCCCGGCAGTCGATGTGCAGCATATCGACACCATGGCCGCTGAGCTGACTAACGATCTCGGCCAGAGGCTTTTCGCGCTGGGAATAAATAGATGCAGATATTTTCACTGCTGCAAAATGAGTGTTTTTAGGGGAAATGCAAAGTTTTGAGCAGATGAACCAACTCCTGCCGGATTTCTTTATCTACCTATCCTCAGAAAAATTGTTTTTAGGTACCCTATCATATTATTGAAACTTATTAATCGAAAATCAATTTTCACGAAAACCTAAATCTCTATTTTTCAATAATTTACAAAATCGATTTCAGGCCCTTTTTTTTATTACTTAGCAAAACAATTCTCATAAAAGCATGTTTTGGATCGTCATTTTCCAAAACCTGCTCCCCTGATTTTTTTGTTTGAAATAATATGGTTCATCGCAATAATGCGTACCTGGATTGATGTAAAGAAAGTATTTTGAGCGCAAAGTATTCATCATCTCGGTAGCCGTATGCTTTTCGTTTCAGAACTT
>CAIXBT010000281.1 GCA_903917755.1 uncultured Bacteroidota bacterium | reverse complement strand
TGCCATCGGCCTTTTTGATCAGATGTGTAGTGAGCGCAAAGGCCTCTCCGCCATCTTTGCGACGTATCAGTTCTGTGCCTGTCACTATGTTGCCCCATTGGTCTGAGCCGCCCATCTGCAGCATCACGCCTTTGTTTTTCCAGAGATAGTAGAAGTCATAACCCTGCACGAGCTGATAGCTGAATTCGGTGAAAGACATACCATTCTCCAGGCGGTTTTGCACAGAGTCCTTTGACATCATATAGTTGATGGTGAGATGCTTGCCCACATCTCTGATGAAATCAAGAAATGAGAAATTTTTGAACCAGTCATAGTTATTGACCAGTTCGGCGCTAGTTTCACCGCAATCGAAATCAAGGAATTTCTCCAGTTGTTTTTTCTGGCAGGCTATATTGTGGTTGAGCGTGGCTTCATCGAGCAGATTGCGCTCTGCGCTCTTGCCCGAAGGGTCGCCCACCATGCCTGTGGCACCGCCTATGAGTGCTATGGGCTTGTGTCCTGCCTTCTGAAAGTGAAGCAGGTTCATGATCTGCACCAGATTGCCCACGCCGAGCGAGTCGGCAGTAGGGTCAAAACCAATATATCCTTTCACTACACCTTTGTTCAGCAGTTCTTTTGTGCCCGGCATGATATCCTGCAGCATACCTCTCCATTCCAGTTCCTCTACGAATCCCATTTTGATATTTCTTGATTTATTTTTCGAAAATATTACAACAATAAACTTGTCGCTAAATAATGCATTAAATTAACCTCATTCTAATTGTTTCAGAGATAATTATTATAAACTTACATCAGCGAAATGATTATGCAGCAATTCATCAGCTAAAATATACTTTAGTGATGGATTTAAAACCCGGCAGATGCACTTTCTTTCCCACTATCATGTGGACAGAGGCCAAAACAACCCCTTATTTGTGTTAGGTGCCCTGCTGCCTGACATTGCACCTCATTTTACCAAAACCTATAATTCGAAAATCCGTAACAGACAGTGGAGTCTGAATGAACCTGAGTTATCCATACACAGGGGTGTTTTGAGACATTATGAAGTGGATGCTATTTTTCATAGTTCTTTAATTTTCAGAGAGTCTTGTATATATTCGGCTTCCTGTATGGCGGCATCGGGACTGGACCGGGAGAAATACAGGTTTTGGTTTCTCGGGCACATCGTGACAGAAGTGCTTCTGGACAGGCAGTTGATCCTGACGGATAGGGATATGGTGAAGGAATACTATGAAATGCTCAGTTCTGTAGACATTAACAAATTCGGTGCCTATCTGAATTTTATAGTCTCAGAAGAGGAAAAAGCTAAAATATTGACTAATTTTATAAGGTTCTTGGACGTAAAATTTTTGAACTATCTGGAGAAAATGGAGGGCGCGGCAGAAGGGATCATAAGGACGGTACACAGGGCTACAGGTGTCACCTTCCCTGATCAGGACCGAGAGAGATTGATAGCGGCACTTCACAATATCGAGAATGAAATGCGTTATAGAAGCGAAAAATTATTGAAGGTATGAATCGTATGGAAATTAAAACCCGGGGATATAGCATGAGGAATAGTGCACTTACACTTTTATTATCACTGATCGTAACGCAGGTCTTCTCGCAGGGCGAGATCAGAAAATATACGAACGACTTTTTGAATATCGGGGTCGGTGCCCGCGGTTTGGGTATGGGCAATGCGCAGGTGGCCTCTACAGAGGATGTGTATTCAGGATATTACAACCCTGCAGGACTCGCCAATATCGATAATACCTTTCAGTTGGGATTGATGCACTCGGAGTATTTCGCGGGTATAGCCCTGTATGATTATGCCTCGGTGGCGGTACCTCTGCCTGACAAAAAACGCGTGCTTGGCTTTTCATTTTTCCGATTTGGTGTTGACAATATTCCCAATACTTTATTTCTCTATGGTCCTGATGGCAGCATCAACTATGGCAATATAAGCAGCTTCTCCACAGCAGATTATGCTTTTATGCTTCACTATGCGCAGAAGTTCAATATACCCGGTCTCACAGCCGGTGGTACGGTCAAGATCATCTATCGCTCGCTCGGGCCTTTCGGCAGTGCGGTGGGCTTCGGTATCGATCTCGGTCTGCAATATCGCAAAGGTGGATGGCGCGCCGGTTTGATGCTTCGTGACATCACTAATACATTTGATGCATGGTCTTTCACCCTCACAGATGCACAGAAGCAGATACTCCTGCAGGATAGCAATCAGCTGCCCAAAAACTCTATAGAATATGCGCCTCCTTCTATCATCCTGGGTGGAGCATATGAAGTGAATATCAAAAACAAATTCTACATACTGCCGGAGATCAATCTGCTGTTTTCTACAGATGGCAAACGCAATGTGCTTCTGCCCGGCAAGCCCATCAGTATGGATGCGGTGGCAGGTCTGGAGCTGAACTATGCCAAGATCGGTTATATACGCATAGGTGTCTCGAATATCCAGCAGTACTATGCTGAGAATGGCAAGCGCAACTATAGTGTATCGCCGAGTATCGGTGCGGGTATCCGTATCAAAGTGATCGCGATAGATTACACCCTTACTAATCTCACTGCCATACAGGGTTCATCGCAAAACAATGGACTTTATTCTCATGTTATTTCTCTTAGACTTGATATTAATGTGAAACAGAAGAAACAGGAAGCAAAAGAGGTAAGCCAATGAAAAAACTACTACACCTATTATGTTTTATCGTTTTGGTCCGATTCGGATATAGCCAGCCTACCCGCTATGGCAATGAGTGGATCGACTATTCCAGGACCTATTGCAAAGTATATGTGACCACAGACGGTATCTATCATGTGCCATACACACTGCTCAATGCCAATATCCCCAATCTGACATCAGTCAATCCCGCTAACTTCGTAATGGTGCACAACGGCCTTCCGATACCCATTACCGTACATACCAATAATGCCGGCGGAATTGATTCGACTACCTACATTGAGTTCTTTGGAAAGAAAAATATCGGAGATATAGATTCTGTACTTTATTTCCAGCCCGGCTACCAGCCACACACATGGTATAGCGCATTCACCGATACGTCAGTATATTTTCTGACTGTGAATGACAGGACCAACAACCCACGATTTACTTATGTCAATAATGATACGGCGAATATTACCAATGTGACCGAAGATCTTTTCTTCTGGTTCAGCTCACATGTGTTTTATCCTGCTGTAGGCAATGTTTTTTCGGCAGGAAGGAATTTCTTCACAGGAGCAGATTATATTTATAAATGTATCTACGATAGAAATGAGGCATGGGGAAAAAGTTGGATCAATTATTCCAATGCCAATGGACAGTCTGTGGTGCTACCGACCCCATCCATATACACGGCAGGCGATTCAGCCATCATCAATGTGGATATTTTCACAAGGTCATGGGAACCTCACAATATCGTCACGACGATGAATGCTGCTCCGCTTGTGACTTTGAATTTTAACAACTCGCAGGGTGGCTATGATATGAATCTGATCTCTCACAATGTAGCACCCGGCAGCCTTCTGGCATCCAATGTGCTGAAAGTGGTGGAGACATCGCCATCTACCAGCGGCAACCAAAACCTCTTGATATTTTCGGAAATATTGTACCCGCGCATGTTTCAGTTTGACAATGCGCCTTTGTTTGATTTTATCTTGCAGCCCGGTAGCGGCGAGCGTTATTTCAGAGTCACGAATTTCAATGATGGTGCCACGCAGCCTTTGCTCTATGATATCACAAACGGACTAGTGATCAGAAGCACCGATGCACCGGGCAGTTTCCCAAAGAAATTTGTGATACCTCCGGCTACCGGCAAACGCGAAATGTATATCAGAGATGATAATGCTTCGACTTTCACTGTGATTTCCAGAATGGATACCGTCACCTTTCAGAATTACACAGCGCTGGCATCTCAGGGCAATTATCTGGTGATCTCCAATAAGAAACTGTATGCAGATAGTGTCGGACATAACTATGTAGAGGACTATGTGAACTACAGAAGCCGGACCAATAGCCCATCGGTAGGACATCTGGACGCAAGGCTGTTTGATATCGAGCAGGTCATAGATCAATTCGGCTATGGCGTGAAACAATCTTCACTCGCCATCAGAAATTTCGTGGAATATGCATACGACAAGTGGACTAAAAAGCCTGAATATTTATTCCTGATCGGAAAAGGCACTATATACTATCTGAACAGACAAGGGACTGCGGCATACAATCTGAATATGGTGCCTACATTCGGACAGCCGCCTTCTGATAACCTACTCGTGTGCCGCAGGGGCAGCAACCGCCCTCTGCTAGCTGTAGGCCGTCTGGCAGCCAGAACGGGAACTGATGTGGAAAATTATCTGAATAAGGTAATGACATATGAAAAGCAGGAACTCACCTATGGTGATCCGCATCAAAACAAAGAAGAAAAACAATGGATGAAACAGGTCATGCACCTGTCGGGAGGTTCGGATGCCAATGAGCAGCTGATATTTGCGTCTTTTCTCGCCAGTTATGAGCATGTGGCTCGCGACACCTCATGGGGGGCGAATATTTATACCGTTTATAAAACTACTTCGATACCGATAGATAACTCATCGGCACAAATCATCAGGCAGCATATCGATAGTGGTATCAGTTTGATGACCTTCTTTGGGCATGCTGCTGGTACGGCTTTTGACATCAGTATAGATGATCCGGAGCAGTGGACCAATTATGGCAAATATCCGATGATATACTCTAACGGCTGCTATGCAGGAAGTATAGATGATGTCAATGCAGGAGGTATGTCAGGTAGCTTTAGTGAGCGTTTCGTATTGACTCCGGGCAAGGGAGCGATCGGTTTCACTGCTACATCGGGGCTGTCGGTCTCCAGTAGTCTGGATAATTATTGCACTTTTAACTATTATAACTTCTGTCAGAAATATTATAACAAACCATGGGGTGTCGCATTGAAATACGCACAGGCTGATATGGATTCTGTGTTTAGTACAGAAGACTTTAGTATGGCTGTGGCCTATGAAACGACTCTGCATGGAGATCCGGCCATCTCATTGAATCAATACAACCTGCCCGACTATCAGATAGATCAGTCATCTGTTTATTTCACTCCGCAGGTCATCAATGCCAGTGTAGATTCTTTCACAGTAAATATAGCAGTGGCCAATCTCGGTCGCGCTATTAAGGACTCTATCCTGATCACCGTGACCCGTGCCTATCCGGATCCGGCCAATCCAACTAACACACTCACGAAAGCCTACACATGGAAAGTCAAGGCTACTTATTATATGGATACCTTTTCTTTCAAGATTCCGACATTCCCGTTGCTGAATCAGGGCTTCGGACAGAATCAGTTCAGTGTATTCGTAGAGTCGGGTCAGCGGATAGCGGAGATATCTGAGACCAACAATGGTCAGAATGTGCAGTTCGGTCTGTATATAGAGTCAGATGATGTGATACCTATTTATCCCTATGAGTTTGCGATCGTGCCTCATCAGAACCTGACGGTCAAAGCCTCTACAGTAGACCCATTCGCTCCATTGAAGACCTATCGTCTGCAGGTAGATACATCGGCACTGTTTCGCCACCCGATGGCACAAACTACGGTCAGACAGGTAGGTGGAGTCATTCACTGGAATCTGCCCATCACTTTCAATGATAGTACTGTTTACTACTGGAGAGTGAGCAGAGATTCAATAAATGATACATTGTCTTACAAATGGCATGTGAGCTCATTCCTGTATCTCAAAAATGAATATCCGGGATGGAATCAATCACATTACTACCAGTATCAAAGGGATAATTATGGAGATAATGTCTATCTCGATAAGGATCGAGTTTTTAAATTAGTTCCTACGGTCAATGATATCAAGGTGACTACCGGATGGTGTACGGCTATCGGATCGGGCGGACCGACATATTTCACCGCCAGCAATCTCAGCTGGATCTATAACGGTTCGAGTGAATATGACTATCGCATGGGTACCTGTGGCTACGCCAATACCCGCACCACCGGCGGATTTACCTTCGCGATCATAGATACAGTGACCAATAATATCTGGCAGAGTGTGAATATGTCAAGTTGTAATTTCGGACAGTATGGCAACTGGCATTGTGCAGCAAATTATGGTACTGCTCCCGTTCAGAATGGATTCGATTTCAGTATCGTGGGCAATCACCCTACTGATGCCTGCAATCCGAACTACAATCCTCCTTTGACATGGCCTCAGACCATTTCTCAGTTTCTGGATAGTATCCCCAATGGCTGTGTCGTAGTGATGTATGCTGTCTCCCTTCCTCAATATGCTACACTATGGGCGCAGGATAGTAATCTGGTCAATAAACTGGCTGCGATGGGCGCCACAGGTCTGAAACTACTCTGTGATACGGCGCTGCCGACACACCATCAGCCGGCACCATATATTTTCTGGACCATGAAGGGCAATCCATCATGGGGCGGGCAGAGCATCGGTCATGATTATTCTACACCGCTCACCGCTACATTCAATTACACGACACTGTGGAATAAGGGTACTTATGCTTCACCTACTATCGGCCCATCCAATCAATGGGGCTCTTTCCACTGGCGCTGGAGGCCTAAAGACCACCCTGCCGCTGATAAACAATCTGTGGATATAGTCGGTGTGCAGGCCAATGGTTTACAAAGCACATTGCTTTCGACCACCAGTCTTGATACCACATTGAATTTCATCAATGCCAGGACCTATCCCAATATTTTCCTGCGAATGCATGTGGAGAATGACACTTCGCACATTCCATCGCAGCTTTATTACTGGCGTGTATTGTACAAAAAAGTACCGGAGGCTGCCATCAATCCTGCGGCTCACTTCCTCGTACAGCGCGATACGATCGGGCTGGGAGATAGTCTGAATGTCGAGATAGCACTGGAGAATGTGACGGAGATATCGATGGATAGTATGCGTTCGCTCTATACGGTCAGAAGCCTCCAGAATGGTTTTCAGCAGAGTATCATATTCAAGCAGGACTCACTGAGAGCATATCAAACCATGATATTGAAATTCAAACGTCAGGTACTGAATACTTCTTTCGGCGGCAGAGATCAGCTAATGATAGAGGCCAACCCTGAAGATGCGCTGCACCAGCCTGAAGAATATCATTTCAATAATTATGCGGTCATCAATTTCAATGCGGTAGGAGATAATATTAATCCTCTGCTCGATGTGACCTTTGATAACAGGCGCATCATGAATGGTGATCTGGTCTCGGCCAAGCCTGATATTATCATCACCATGAAGGATGAGAATAAATATCTGGCGCTGCTTGATACGTCACTCGCGCAGATATATGTGAGATATCCGGGGCAGACCGTGCCTACGCTGATCAATTATGATAATAACATCCTGACCTTCTATCCCGCCACAGGCAATATAGCCAAACGCAATCTCGCGAGGATTGAGTTCAAGCCTACATTCACTTTAGATGGCTCTTACGATCTGCTCATCAGAGATAAGGATGTCAGCGGCAATTTCTCAAGCAATACAAATAACCGATATGAGGGCAGCACCTTTAATGGTGTTTATTATGACTTCAAGGTCACATTTAATATCGTGAATAAGTCTATGATCAGCAATGTACTCAACTATCCTAACCCCTTTTCTACGCGTACTCAGTTCGTCTTTACGCTCACGGGCAGCCAGATACCTGACTACATGAAGATACAGATCATGACCATCACCGGCAAGGTGGTCAAGGAGATCACTAAGGAGCAATTGGGCAACATACATATCGGAACCAACCTGACTGATTACTATTGGGACGGTCGCGATCAATACGGAGATAAACTCGCCAATGGTGTGTATTTCTACAGGGTCATCACTGATATAAACAACAAACAGCTCGACAATATGAGCAGTACTCAGTATGGTCAATTCTTTGACAATACGAATATCGATAAGTACTTCAAAAACGGTTTCGGAAAGCTGGTCATCATGAGGTAGGATTGGTATCCGGTCCTTTTATTGGCTGAGATCATCGAGCAGCGACGCCAGTTTGGCTGTCAGTTGCTTTCTGCTGTAGGCTTCTATGTCTTTTGCTTTTTCTGCTATGGTTCCAGACTTGTATTGCTCATAATAATGCAGCAGAGCTGATTTCATTCCGGCTTTGTCAGTATACTCACAAACCGAACCGCTGTTTGAATCTGATATCACTTTTGCCGCATCGCAATCTGTCGGTCCCACCAGAAACACAGGCCTTCCTGAGCCCATATACTCAAATATCTTGCCGGTGATGATGAGTTTGTTATTCTCTACATCGGGTATCACAGAGAGCAGGATGGAGGCTGTTTGCATCCTGGCGATCGCATCCTGATGCGGGATGAAGGAAACATATTTCGTGCAGTCATCGAGCCCGGAATTGTGGATGCCTTCACTTATGGATGAATCGACTTTGCCGATCAGTTCCAGTTCGAAATCTTTTGCAAAATCAGTATGCTGTATTCGCAGCTCAGCGATAGCTTTCCATAGGGCAGGGATATTCTGATTTGAAAATAGATTTCCCACATAGCGCATCCTGAATTTATCTGTTTCGTGCTTCAAATTTCGATTGAAATCTCCTTCATCATAGCCATTGGTGATCACGCGCATCTTTGATCTGAAAGCTTCCGGAAAGACAGTTTTCATGCCATCGCCTATCACCGTAGCCACATCGCAATCTCTGAGTACAGAGGCCTCCATCTGTTTGTCTTTAGCTTTTGAGGCCTCAGTGAAAGGCAGGTATTGATTGTTGAATATTTCTGTCCAGGGATCTCTGAAATCAGCCAGCCAGGGCAGTTTGTATTTGGCCTTGAGGGCCTGACCTATCAGGTGTGTGCTGTGCGGTGGACCGGTAGTAATGATGGCATCTATCTTTTGTGATGCTATGATCTCAGAGGCCTGCTTGATGGCATATGGCTTCCAGCCCACACGTGCATCCGGCAGAAAGAAATTGGCCCTGATGTATCCCGATAGTCGTTGAAAAAGAGATTTCTTAGATGATGTCACTACTGCCAGCGGTACGGTTTTCCCTTTCTGGCCGCGCAGCAGATTGTATATCTCAAAGGGTTCGAAAGTCCTGGTGCGAAAGACCTGTATCCCTTCCGGCACCTGATCCTGCAGGGCCGGGTCGGTATAGGGGTAGCTGCCATCCTGCACGGTCAGTATGATCGGCTCCCATCCGTAGTCGCGCAGATATTTGGTGAATTTCAAAAAGCGCTGCACAGCCACTCCTCCTGCGGGTACCCAGTAATAAGTGATGATCAGGACTTTCTTTGACATTCTCAGGCTGTTAGTTTCCTTTCGTTTTTGACCTCATTTACTACCCCCAGAATGAGCAGTATAAGGATGAGTATGGATGACATCAAGGCGACCTTTTCTCCGGTGAAATATGAGCTTGGCAGGAACTTCATCTCTACTTTGTGACTGCCTGCAGGGAGCTGCATGGCTCTCAGTACATAGTTAGCGCGGAAGATCGGTGTTTCCTTGCCATCGACTGTCGCTACCCACCCCGGCTGATAGTATATTTCAGAAAATACTGCCACCTGATTTTTGGGTGATGTGTATTCGTAATTCAGGTCATTGGGTGCATATGTCACTAGTTTGATCTTCGAACTGGAGTCTTTGCCGCCGGTATATCCTTCTAATTCTTTTGAGAATTTAGCATCGACGAAAGCTGTCTCCATCGGGTCAAATTTTTCAAGAGACTTGATTTCTTCATCGGCATTTTTTACGACCTGAACCTTGTCTACGAACCAGGCATTGCCGCAGGCACCCGGATTCTGACCGGCAGCAGGCATTCCATTCTGGCCTTTTTGTATCACCCATTTGGTGTTGAGCATGTTGAGCACAGCCATATTGCCCTTTGATAAATGATTGTCGATAAGCTCCTGATATCTGCGCAGTTTAGCTGCATGATATCCACCTATGGACTTGTGATAGTAGGATGTAGAGGCATCCTGAAATGCATTGAGGGTGGTATTGAATACACGATAATCGAGTGACTGGTCCTGCAGGATGGTCTGGTCGGCAGGAGACATGGCAAAACGATTGCTTTTCTCTTTTTGCTCGCTGAAAGAATCATTATTGATGAAACGTTTGCCCACACCTACATAGTCAAACAGACAGGCAGCGATGAT
>CAIXBT010000280.1 GCA_903917755.1 uncultured Bacteroidota bacterium | reverse complement strand
TGACACGGATAATAAGGATCTAGGTTACTGAGTATTCTTCGCGTTTTTGCGTTTTCGCGGGCAATATTGTATTTGAATTTTTAGCCTGTAATCCCTAAAACCAACCTCCGATCTCGCCGATCACATGCATTTTTTACCTTATTTAACAAGTTTATAAAATTTTTATCTTTTGATTATCAATAAGATAATTATTTATTTAGTACTTTGTATTGCATAATACAGTCCAATGGATATATCTTTGCATTGGAAATTATCTTCCTAAACCAATTAAAAATTATCATCATGAAAAAATTAATCATCGCCATCAGCTTTCTGACCATCACTGCAGCAGCATTCGCAGGCAACAATGCCGCCAAAGTCATCACTCCTGAAAAGAAACTGGACTACTCGCTACAGAGTCAGGTAGCGTACCCTAACTTTCTGCTAGAGCGTCCGGGCGAGCATATGGCCGAGTTACACTTTTCGGTCAATGCTGACGGAACCATCAATGTGAAAAACATAGTGAGTGAGGAAGAGGACCTGAAAGAAAACCTGATGTATCAGGTTAAGACTTTCGTCGTAAATACGAATGGGCTCGACCTGAGAGATACATTCAAAGTAGTCCTGAGGTTTAATACCCTGTAGGATACTATACATAAAACAAGCTATAGGAGAGTATGGCTTGTGTTTCGTCAGAAGGGATTGTGACGACCGGCGCAGCGAGAGCTGCGCTTTTTTTATGTCCGATATGCACACGAATGACACCGATTTAATTAATGAAATTTATTCTTTTCGGCTTTGCGAGAAAACTGTATTGGCTGTTTCACCCTCTCCTTTTGGAGAGGGTCGGGCTGAGGTGATATTGGCTTATTAAGCCAGCCTTCAGGCAGTCTTCCTGCCCGATACCCGATAGTAAATGATCATCCCCAGACCCGTCAGAATGATAATGCCCTCCACAGCCAGCAGCGTCCATTTGATAGACGTGAAGACAGATGATATACGCACTACTGTGTCAGAAAAGTTAGGATACGAACTCAGCATAGTGATGATGCCGGTGTTTTCGCTATAGTCTGCTGTCATCACTACGAATGGCAGCATATGCAGATATCGGGCATTGACACCATAGGCAGAGAGCGATCTGAATAGCCATGCCATCATGATCAGAAACAGAAATGTATAGGAGATAGGGTAGAGGCCGTCTGCTATCAGCTCAAAACGTGCCGCATAGTCGCGCGACTGATCGGTATACTCAGACAGGATAGCATGCGCCTTTTCGGGAGTGTATGAAAACTGCAGATCGAGCACCTCGGTTTTCTTGCCATTCATCTGCTGAAGGGTGGCCAGCCCATGCGGCATGATATAGCCACCGAAAACCATATAGACACAGAGGGCTGCCCCGAAGGTTTTCCAATCGGCGATGCGCAGAAAGAAGTCAGAGATATTTTTGAACATGGTGCAAATTTTATAGAAAAAATGAGTGGTGATCGAGTTATTCCCGGCTATTGCCGAAAATTATTTTAGAACAAAATCACTATGGACAATACATAGTTAAGACAATTTCTTTGGTCTCAGCTGGGTTAACTCATTGTTATATTAACAATTGCGATTTGATTGGCAGGCTATTCTTCTTATGTTTGGGCTTCTATTATTGACATAATAAACATTATTAATGAATAAATTTACGCTACTACTTACACTCCTGCTCTCTGTAGCATTATCGTCTCAGGCATCAGGCCCGAAGATCATCGCATACTTCAATCATCCCGTAGCGACCAATTTCTCTCACGGTACCAATGCCGTCTATCTCAATGGTACCATAGGCGACACACTGGTGGCCTATATCAACCGAGCTAAATATTCGCTCGACATCGCTATCTATGAGATATCTCAGACCAGCGGCATGGCAGATGTGGTCGGCGCTCTCAATGCCGCACAGACCAGAGGAGTGGCTATACGTGTGATCTATGACGGCAAGGTCAACTCCAGCACTTCCATCACTTCGCTCAATGCTGCCATACCTCGCCTCGCGAGTCCCAGCACAAGTGCCTATAGCATCATGCACAATAAATTCATGATCATCGATGCAGGCTCTGCTAATGCAGCTGATGCGATAGTCTGGACAGGTTCATTCAACTGGACCCAGCTGATGTTTACCGGCGACTATAACAATGCACTGATACTACAGGACCAGCCACTCGCTCAGGCATATGTGGCTGAGTTTAACCAGATGTGGGGCAGCAGCACCGCTACACCCAATAGCACAAACTCTAAGTTCGGCCCCTACAAGACTGCCACTACAGCACATACATTCACGATAGACGGACATCAGGTGGACCTCTATTTCAGCCCGAGCGACGGCACTAACAACCAGATCATCGCTGCCATTCAGACCGCAGACAAGGAGTTGTTCTTTGGTGTTTATACTTTCACAGAGTCTACCAATGCCAGTGATATAGCCACGAAATACAATACCAGCGGCTACACTGTCAAAGGTATCATGGATCAGTACAGCGTAGGATATGCTGCAGCTACCACACTCACTCCGGTCATGGGCTCTAACCTCAAAATATACAACAGCGGCAGTACCGTGTATCACAATAAGATGATGATCGTAGATCCTGACTATCCGGCCCTCGACCCGCTGGTACTGACAGGTTCACACAACTGGTCTAATACAGCGGATACAAAAAATGATGAGAACATGATCATCGTGCATGACTCCACACTCGCTAATATCTATCTGCAGTCATTCGCGCAGAACTTTATCGATATGGGTGGTTCTATCACACCTGCGCCCTGGGGGCCATCGGGCGTAGATGTCATCAGCGAGAGTTATGTATCTATCTATCCTAATCCTACTACCGGTATGATCAGCATACAGACTGCTCAGAGCAATGTGACCATAGAGCTGACAGACATCTCCGGTCATCTCCTCATGAGCAGAGAGGCAGAAGCAAATACAAGCACAGAATTTTCTCTGGCCAATTTCGACAGCGGAGTATATCTGGTCAGGGTATCCACACCGGCAGGAGTGAAGGTGAATAAGGTGATCAAACTTTAATAGGTGAAATTGCTTTTTGCTGTTAAATTAGCTGTATTAAATAACGAAATAAATTAGCAACGTGAAAAGAACATTCATAAAACTCTGCTCGGTAGCCATGATAGGACTCGCACTCACAGCATGCGGTGGTCATCGCGAACACGAAAATGATCATGACGGTGATGACAAAAAGAACGCTGACACTACTGTCACCGCCAAACCTGCCGAGAGCAAAGAGGACAATGATGAAAAAGAAGAACATAAGGAGCATACTCCTAAGCATGAAGATCACACCGAAGCGCCTAAAGATACAGTGGCTGTGAAAGGTGCACCGGTCGTAACCAAAACAGATGCCGAAAAGCCAAAAGATGCCAGCACTATGGGCACACAAGCCAAACACCACGTCAAACCGGGCGGTGTGCAAGGCACAAAATAAGCCAGAGAAAATTTAATTGACAATGATGGATCACAGACTCAGCGTTTGTGGTCCATTTTTTATTTGAAATACATTTTGAGCCTGTTTACGATCTCCTGCGGTGCATGGACCATCTTGCGAGTGGTAGCATCTACGAATACGAGTTGCGTTTCACCCTCGTTGATCAGCTTAGCAGCTTCATTGTATATCTCATATTTGTCCTGCCCGGTAGCTCGCATATCATGGTGCGCACGGTGATCATCTCATCATAGAATGCCGGAGCGATATACTTTATGTTCATGCGGGTCACCGGCAGCATCAAACCGTTCAGCTCCATTTCTTTATATGGAAACCCCAGAGCCCTGATGGACTCAGAGCGGGCCTCTTCATAGTAGTTGGCATAGGTCCCGTAATAAACATAGCCCATCTGATCGGTGTCGGCGTATCTCACGCGTATATGATGAATGTGTGTGTACATACAGATAGTTAATTTATTTTCAAAGGTCTAAGTTATACTAATATCAGACAAGAATGTTTCCTGAGGGCATTCTGTACGGTATCGCATTATATATTATATTAGCCCGATCAACGAATGTACATGCAATTCACCGCTAAGGATATAGCAGCCCTGCTGGGCGGCAAACTGGAAGGAAACCCGAACCAAACCGTGACTACCATTGCCAAGATAGAAGAGGCTAATGCTTCTGCGCTTTCATTCATCGGCAATCCCAAATACGAACAGTTCGCTCATACTGCCTCCGCAGGTATCTTACTCATCAACGAAACCCTCGTTGTCAATAATGACAAGATAGGCGCCATCATTCGGGTGGCAGACCCTTATGCCTCATTCACCACACTGCTCGAAATGTATCAGCAGATGATGAATCAATCTGTCAGGTCAGGCATTCAGCAGCCATCATATATCGGTGCAGGCAGCACACAGGGAGCGGATTTTTTTCTGGGTGCCTTCGCATATATAGGAGAGAAGGTCAGGATCGGAAATAATGTAAAGATATATCCGGGCACCTTCATCGGAGATGGCGTGAACATAGGCGATGACACTGTGATACACGCTGGTGCCAAGGTCTACGAAGGCTGCACCATAGGCCGTGGCTGTGTGATACATGCAGGCGTGGTAGTGGGAGGCGATGGCTTTGGCTTCGCACCGATGGCCGATGGCCGATTCAAAAAGATACCGCAGCTGGGCATAGTAGAAATAGGCAATGATGTAGAGATCGGTGCCAACACTGTGATAGATCGCGCTACACTGGGCGCCACTGTGCTCAGAGACGGCGTGAAACTCGACAACCTCATCCATATAGCCCACAATGTAGAGATAGGCGAAAACACCGTGATGGCCGCACAGACAGGAAAGATCATTGATGAG
>CAIXBT010000279.1 GCA_903917755.1 uncultured Bacteroidota bacterium | reverse complement strand
TCGTGCCCCCGGTATTTGCCGTCTACATCCTGATAGAGAGAGGGGCATGTCATAACGTGATACAATGATGAGTAAAAAGTCCTCATTACAGATGCATCGCTACTCTCCACAGCTATTTTGCCCAGCTCTTTAGTCCACTCATCGTGGGCATCCCGGCGCACTTTGTCAAAGTCCCATCCGGGCTGCTCGGCTTCCAGGTTTTTCCTTGCACCTTCTATACTCACTGGAGAGATGCCTATCTTAACATAGATCACCTCGCCCTCAGTAGTTTCAAATGTTACATAAGATTTGAGCAGATGCCCGCTGGCATGATGGAGAGCGCATGATAAAATACTAGCTCGCGATATACCTGACTTTTTGAATGGCTTTGAGAATTGTATCACAAAATACCATTTCTTTTTTGATGCCCATCTGGTGCTGTACCTATGGCCGGTTATTTCGTTATTGCCATTGATATTAATTTTGCCGCCTGTCAAACGGTCGCGGTGGTTAAGATCGAGAATGATATTAGCTGTGGTTGATTGAGGAAAAGTATACTTATGTATTCCGGTCCTTTTGGTAGCGCTCAGTTCTACCTTGATGTGGCGCTGATCCAGCATCACAGAATAATATCCGGGGCTGGCCTTTTCATTGGCATGAGAGAAATGTGTGATATAGTTTTGCTCCCCGAATTTGACCTTACCGGTGATTGGCACCAGTAATATATCACCATAATCAGCAATTCCCGTTCCGCTTAGGTGAGTATGCGAGAAACCGCATAACATAGTATCGGCGTAGCTGTAGCCCGAGCAGCCTTCGTAACCTGAGCGCCACGAATCGGGGCTAAGCTGCATCATGCCAAATGGCAACAGAGCTCCGGGAAATGTATGCCCGTCTCCTCCCGTGCCTACAAATGGGTCCGCGTATTTAGTATAATCCTGCGAAAATAGGGTGCCGAAAAGAATGCAAAACACTATTATGCTGATTATTCTTTTCATGATGGACAGATAATGTATTTAAACATGCGGAATTTTATCCGAAAATCAAATTATCACCTAATATCGATAGTTCGGATCATCTCCTTTTTGTTTGTCATAGGAGCAGTGGTTCTTAAATGATGGCAGAAATAAGTTTTTAATTTCCGTTTCAGATGAAATATTTTTTCTCCCACAATCAGATTATCAGCATAATTGAAATGATGAGAAAGGAATATATATTTAATCAGAGCTAAAACTATCCCATGAAAGATATGCTAAATCTATTTATCCAATTCGACGGATATTTATTTCTCCTGATAGGCATAATTGTACTCATCATCCCGAGCCCTCAGCCAGGCCTGATCAAAAAAGTAAATAATGATGACCTGCTGCCATTCTCGCAGACTAGAAGGCTATTAGCGTCTATGTTTATTTCATCCGGTTTGCTGCTAATAGTGGTCGGAAGAAATATAACTGACCCTCAAACGCTACAACTAACATCGATAGTTCGGATCATCTCCTTTTTGTTGGTCATAGTGCTGAATGCAATACAATACCAAAGTAAAAGATGGAAGGCCGCACCACTGATTGCACTCATGAGCCTATTCTCTTTCATGAGTCTGATTTATCTGTATTTTTTGATTGCTTAATTACCCGAAAGAATAGTGAAATTAGACTTAAGAAACCTTACTCGTCCAAAATTCCAATAAAATGGTACAGGC
>CAIXBT010000278.1 GCA_903917755.1 uncultured Bacteroidota bacterium | reverse complement strand
GCCAGTTTCAAAAAAGCCATCGTGGGCGAAAAGCACATTTACCATCTGGCCAAACAATGGAAACAGGATCAGGAGACTGCTGAAAAGTACTGTAAGGAATACGCCCCGGACAGGTATATCCTTGTCTCATACGAAGACCTCATACATCATGCAGAGGCTACTATGAAGAGCCTCCTGGAGCGCATGCACCTCCATTTCAACAGAGATGTGCTTGACTTTTACAAGACCGATGAAGCCAAACATACTGCTGAAGCCGGTAAGATGTGGAACAATGTAGCCCGTCCCGTCATGACAAAGAACTCTAACAAATTTCTGACCCAGCTCACCGAAGATGAAATCCTTATATTTGAAAGCATAGCCGGAGATACGCTGGAGCATTATGGTTATGCACTTCATGCACCGAGGTCTTCATACAGATCTTCTTTTTCTGAGGCTGAGATCGAGGGTTTTGATACGCTCAATCGGCAGATGAAAGAAGAAGCAATGCTCAAACTCGACCCCGAGGGCAGTAAGAAACGTAAGGCGCAAGAGGCCATAGTACACAAGATCAAAGCTCGTTAATCCAGTACACAAACTGCTCATGGCAAAAGTTCTCATATTAGGCGCAGGCGGATTCATAGGTCATCATTTGGCACACAGACTGAAGGCTGAAGGCTGCTATGTAGTCGGCGCAGATATACGCCCGCCACAATTTTCTCCGAGCCCCGCAGATGAGTTTCATATCGGCGACCTCAGGGATCCTGCTTTCTGCCTGTCCATATTTGGCAGCTACGACAGGCTTTATCAACTCGCAGCAGATATGGGCGGTGCAGGGTATATCTTCTCCGGAGATAATGATGCCTCCATCATGACAAACTCAGCACAGATCAATCTCAATGTCCTCGCTCTGGCCAGAGAAACCAAGCCCGGCGTCCTGTTCTTCTCCTCTTCAGCATGTATCTATCCTGATCCTATGGAGTATCATCCGGGTATCTATGCCGAGAGTACTGCCTATCCTGCTCAGCCTGACAGTGAGTATGGCTGGGAGAAGCTCTTCAGCGAGCGACTGTACCTGGCGCATGCCAGAAACTTCGGCCTCAATGTGCGTATAGCCCGCCTCCACAATATCTTCGGTCCGCAAGGTACATGGGACGGAGGCAAGGAAAAAGCGATCGCCGCCATCTCTCGCAAGGTCATCGCTGCTGCCGATGGAGGCACTGTACAGATATGGGGAGACGGCACTCAGACACGTTCTTTTCTCTATATAGATGAATGCCTCGAAGGCATCGAGCGACTCGTATCATCTTCTTTCATGCAGCCGCTGAACCTAGGCTCTGACGAGATGGTCAGTATCCGCGCACTGACAGAGATGATCATCAGCATCTCAGGCAGGAAACTCTCCATCCAGCATGTTGAAGGCCCGACAGGTGTAGACGTTCGAACATCCAACAATTCATTGATAAACAATGCTTTAAATTGGAGACCTACGAGTCCTTTGCGCCGCGGCGTGGAGGCTACCTACAGCTGGATAGAATCTCAGATGAAGTCCTAAAAGCCGCTATCTGTGGCCAGTTTCCAGATATGGTATTTCAGTCTGCTCATGAGCGTTTCCGTATTGCGGAGCGATTCGGGCTTTAGCTCAGCTTTATATTTTTTCAGGTTCGCAAAGTAGCTATCAAAACTATTTCGCAGGCAGGGCTCGGATCCCGACAGGATGGCACGCACGGTGGTACCGTTGTAGTGCACGAAAATCAGCGGATAGATGCCATCCAGCATGACCCTGCCATCCTTTTCGGAGCGGGCTATCACAGCCCTGTTCCATTCTGCTATATTGCATCCTTTGTGCCTCACTATACATGCCTTCTCATCTATTATAGGTATCAGGTCGAGGTATTTCTGATCGTCAAAGGTCCCTCTGAGCGGATTTTTTTCGCAGCGATAGGCGCAACAGGCTGCCCACCATTCCAGACCGGCGATAGCCGCTTTATTTACTCCGACGAAGCCTGCATTATACAGGCCTACTTTAAAATTCGCCTCCAGCCAGTTCTGGTCATGACCCGGGTCACGCGGATAGTGGTGGGGCGTGAGCAGGAAACTATGCTCTGCCAGTAGCTCAAAGAGGAAAGCATAGTCCCCGTGAAAATAAATATCATTGTCTGTATAGATCACACGGTCCGTCTTATTCTCCAACAGGTATCGGAGAAACAAAGGCTTGATGCACCAGCGCAGTTTGTCTCTCGAGCTGGTGTATCGCGACAGGACCGCCGCTGCAGATGGTAGCTGCCCCAGGTCTGCGGGGCTATAGTACTCCACCTGCTCCAGTGCGGGCAGGGAGTCTGCATGATCTATGCACAGCACATGCAGACAGGCATCAGGATGTATGGCTCTGATGGAATCATACAAGGCACGAACCTTGTACAGGTGATCTGTAGTAGTGATGGTACAGTAGTGGTACATATAGAGCCGAAGGTAAGCTTATTTGTTTTTTGTACTTATGACTTGAATTTACAAGTATTAATTTTTCATTTATGCATATAAATAATCCTAATTTACCACTATTGGGCTCTTTTTTCAAAAAAAATTAAAGTGCTCGAAATAATCTGTTTGTACATATAGGAAATTAGTATTTGTAATAATAATATGCATAATTGAATTTTGTTTTGCTTTATTTATCTATACAATGCAAATATAGCAAATAACGATCACATCACCAAATCTACCTATTCAACACTATCCGGTAGTATAGCGACTGCCCTTCTACTCTGAGCTGCACAACATAAACACCCGAAGTACTACCTTCAGCCATCGAAACCACTTTTTTGTTATTCCCCGAATGAAGTGTCATGGGCTCCGTCAGAATGAATTGACCTAAGAGATCGGTCACTGATATTTGAGCCTCTTTATCAGAGATATTTGGCGCGCTGATATCCATCGTGAAACTACCATTCGTCGGATTCGGATAGATAGCTACAGCCTGTATAAAGGAGATCTGATCAACAGCTGTAAAGATGCTATTGCTGAAGGTATAACCAATAGAAGTACACCTGTTACTGCAATCCACACGACAGAGTATACTATCATGTGTACCGGCTTGATATGAAATGATCGCTATGGGGCTGTGTATCCCCAGGGGCGTGGTGTCTTTATACCAACTGTAGGTGGGGTTGTTACATTGAGAGTAAGTGGCCGTGAAGGTATCTGTCTGTATGCCAGCCAGCAGAGGGCCATGACTCAGACTGATGATGACAGATGGTGTATCATTGGTCAGGATAGTCAGAAATAGTGTATTTAAAGTATCGCAGCCAAGCGCTGAATGTATGGTGTCAATATAGATGCCTGATGTATCATAGGTTTGGTTCCCGAAAACATATGGGCTACCCTCACACAGGGTATCGTATTGAGTAGTAGAAAAATATTGTAACTGACTGATGGCAAAAGAGCCGAATATATATGGTGAGCAAACATTACTGCCGCTGAGATAATAACTGAATGAATCTGTAGGCAGCCCCGTCACATTTATGGTATCAATAAGTCTGGAACCTGAAAAGGAGTTGTAATAACCGGTATTTGTACCTGCGATCGAGAGATTCCATGTAGGATTGCATTCCAGCCCTGAGCCGGATAGGGTAAAAAAGCAGGAACCGCTGTCCTGACATATTGCATTTGTGACGATCAATGAGGTGACAACAAAAGAATCGTCCTGAAGAATGAAATCTGTATTGAATTGTGCCTGACAGCCTAAAGAATCAGTCACAACAGTATTGTAGGGTTGATCATAGCCTATGGCACTGCAAAATGCTGTACCGGGATTTACGGTATAATTGTAACTGCCCGCACCGCCACTGACCCCCAATGACAAAGGATCGAATGAAGGGGCACCGCAATTATCTCCGACTATCTGAGGGCCGCTATTGCTGGCTGTGATGGCGGGTATAACGGTTAAGTTTAAGGTTATTATGCTATCACAACCGCTCAGAGTAGGTATTGTATCAATATAAATGCCCGGAGCGGTGTAAACATTATTGCCCAGTTGATATGAATTGCCGAAGCAAATTGTTGCGGTGATTATAAAATGATTATAGCTATAGCCGGTACATGGGTGGCAGGTATCGGTTAGAATTAAGCTTGTGCTATCAACACAACCTGTAGATGAATATGCATACAGCTGAATAAGATCACCACCCGAATCTATCACTAAAGAAATATTTGTAGATGTGCTATAAAGGTGACCATTTCTAAACCATTGATAAGTGCTGGCACCAATGCTGCTATTAATGAGATGTACTGTATCGCCGGAACATCGATAAGTATTAGGGGTAGAAACATCCGCTATAGGACAGCCGGAGCAAGAATCAATGACGCTGAAAGTATAACTACGGCTGATACCACAGTTGTCATAGACCAGCATAGTATAGTTGCCTTGATGCGGAACTTGAAAAATTCCTGCATTTACCGAAATGGTATAAGCATTATAGCCTAATATCTCTATAGTATATGGTATAGTACCACCATAAATATAATAAGGTACAGAATCATTATTTGAGTTCAAATTACATACATAAGCGGAACTAGGATATGGGAATGGAATATGATTATTACTTATATAAATATGCCCTGAATCTATCGGACATGTAGCATCAAAACGGGTTAGCAGGGAACCATTTGTATATGCAGGGACAAGATATGCAGCATAATTACACCAACCGGTATCATTTGTCGGGGCTATAATTGGTGTATTTGCCCCAGTAGAGTTAGTAACTGCAGAGCCGTTAATAGTAAGATTAACATAGTCAGAATAAAAAGTAGATGGGTTCCAGTTGTAATCAATCAAAGGGGTCCCGACACAAGGTAAGTAGGTAGAAATACTGGAAATCGGGGTAGGTAGTGGTGGAGTATAAATAGCAAGCGAGCAGCCACTATTAGAGCTGAGCGTGTACAACTGATTGGGTAATAAAAAAGAGAAATTTTCATAAGGGAAATTCGAACCCGGATCAGGTAACAGAGTATCATTAGTGCTTGATATTATTGAGAAAGACTCCCAGTCATGCGGAGTTGTGTTAAGCTGCCAGCGGGTTTGGCACATAGAATCTTTTTCTAACCAAAAATCCGTGATGTTGAAAGTTGGTATTTGAAAAGAGGCCGATGGATTGCTTGCACAGCCCCCATGTATATATGCCGTGATTACATATGTACTGTCAGGAAGGTTACGGAATATAGGAAATGTATTAGTGCTGGCTTGTATTGATGGCCCATTCAATGTATAACTTAAAACAAAAGAATCTATAGGTACATACTGACCAGATTCATCGCTGGCTATTGCGGAAACAGTATTACAGGTTTGAGAAAGAAGAGAGAGGATATATGTTGGAACTAAGAGTTGACTCTTGATTGTATCTATCCCACATGCCGAGCCTAAGACGATTATATTATAATTCGGGTTTGGAGCCAAGTGCTGAAAAATTAAAGCGGATCCATAGCCATATTGAGCAGTATCTATTATAGTAGTAATCTGTATTGGATTACAATTGGTACAAATGAAAGTAAGGGTATCGGGTATTGCTACAGATGGAATCATGCAATTAATATTACTATCATAAGAACAGGGTTGGGTTAGGGTTAATGAAGGAGGGATTATATCCTGTGTAAATGTAACCCCGCAGAAATCAGTGATAGTAAGAACAGTTTGATAATAGCTGGGCAATCCGGAAAAATTGCCGGTCGTGTTTGTAAAACTGCCAAGGTGATAATTGTATGGCGGAAAACCACCAAGTGCGGTTACATCAAGAATACCCTTTGAAGCATTATAACAGTTAATTTCGTTATGCAGCCAGTATGAATAATTGATCACATTGGTGAAAATATTACCGCATGAATCCATTACACGAATCCAATATGTACCTGAACATAAATTAGGAAATGTATCTGAAGACTGATAGGCCCCAAAGCCAATATTGGAACCCATTCTTGAAATGGCATATTGAAATGGAGCGCGGCCACCGGAATCTATACATATGATCCCTATTATTGATGAGGTATTAAAAGTCAAACTTGGAAACTGATAGTTGCCACCTACCGAGGCTGCAAAAGTATCAGTAGCACCTGCGGCATCTGTTACTTTTATAGAGAAGGTTCCGTGCGGTAAATCAATAAAAGTATCACTACCCGCAGGGATTATGATCGGGTAAGTAAGATTGGGGTGGACGGGACCGGCGATAATCGAATAGCTATAAGGCAAAATACCTCCTGATGCTTTGACAGCTATTGATCCATCATTATAGCAAATCGAAGGAGTAGAAGTGGTGTTAAGCGTAATCCCTTGTGAAAAATCCTCAACAGAAAAGAGTAACAAAGAAAGAATCAATAAATTTCTAAAAGAGGATATAGCTATTTTCATATGATACGGTTAGTGTTCAAAATCAATTGACTAAATGTACAACCAATATAGCATTTAACCAAAGATATAATTCAAACAAAAAGCTGCTCATCTCTCACCACAGCCCGTTTCTCAATACGCCCGCCCGTCGTTGCCCTCCATATAGTTGACGAAAGCCTTATTGGCTACCCGGTTGCCGCCGGGGGTAGGATAGTCGCCGGTGAAGTACCAATCACCCAGGTTTTTCGGACATGCTACGTGCAGGTTCTCTACAGTCTGGTAGATGATCTGTACATCCGCGAATATCTGTTTAGGCCTTACGATCTCAGATATTTTGGCAGAGATCTGGTCAGCGGTATATTGGGCATACAGCTCTTTTACGTGGTTTATGTTTTCGGCAGATTGTTTGGCCAGCTCTTCCTTGCATTTCTCATAGACCTCCTGTAGCAGGGCTTCTTTGCCCTCTTCTTTCAGCAGGGCTATCAATGCACGGAAGGCGATGAAGTCATTCATCCGCGACATGTCTATACCATAGCAGTCAGGATAGCGTATCTGCGGTGCAGAGGAGACGATCACGATCTTCTTCGGACTCAGGCGGTCCAGTATGCTGAGGATGCTCTTCTGCAGTGTAGTGCCGCGTACGATAGAGTCGTCTATCACGACTAGTGTGTCTTCGTTGGCGCGCACACTGCCATAGGTCACATCATATACGTGAGACACCATCTCATCTCGCGATGAGTCGTCTGAGATAAAAGTGCGCATCTTGACATCTTTCACCGCTATCTTCTCTATGCGGAGTTTGTAGCGGATCAGTTTTTCGAGTTCGTCCTGACTCAGGTTCGGGTTCTTTTGTATGGCTTTTACTTTCTCATATGTTAGGTGATCTTCGACCCCCTTTATCAAACCATAAAATGCTACCTCGGCAGTATTTGGTATGAATGAGAAGACGGCATTCTCCACATCGTCGTCTATGGCTTCGAGTATCTGCGGCACCATCAGTTCGCCGAGTTTTTTGCGCTCAGCATATATTTCCTTATCAGTACCACGTGAGAAATAGATCCGCTCGAAACTGCATGATTTGCGCTCTTTGGGTTCCATCACCATTTCCTCTTTCACACGGCCATCTTTTTTGATCACGAGGGCATATCCGGGTTTGATCTCTTTGATAGAGTCAAAATTCACATTGAATGTGGTCTGGATACATGGCCGCTCAGAGGCTACCACTACGATCTCCTCATCCTGATAGTAATAGGCAGGACGGATGCCATTCGGGTCGCGCAGTACGAATGAATCACCATGACCGAACATACCCGCCATCGCGAAGCCGCCGTCGAAATTCTTTGCTGCGCGGCTCAGGATGCGCCTCACGCTCATTTCCTTGATGATGAAATCGGTGATCTCTTTATTGCCGTAGCCCTGGTCTTTGTATTTATCAAATATATGCTGCACCTCTGTATCGAGAAAGTGCCCTATCTTCTCCATGACCGTGATCGTATCGCTGCGCTCTATGGGGTGCTGGCCGAGTTGTATGAGATTATTGAAAAGCTCATCGACATTCGTCATGTTAAAGTTGCCGGCCACTGCCAGATTTCTGGTCATCCAGTTATTCTCACGCAGGAAAGGATGGCAGTTTGAATCGCTGTTTTTGCCATAGGTACCATATCTGAGGTGGCCGAGCAGCAGCTCACCCATGAATGGCACGTTCTGCTTGTACCAGTCTGCCTCGGCTTTATAGTTGTCTGACGGCTTACGGTTCTTGGGGAAATGCGAAAAAATATGGTCGTATATCTTGACTATCGACTGCTGGTGTGTGCTCCGAAAACGGTCGATGAAGTGTGTGCCCGGTATCGGGTCGAGTTTGATGACAGCTACCCCGGCTCCGTCCTGGCCCCGGTTGTGCTGTTTCTCCATCAGCAGATATAGTTTGTTTAGGGCGTAGGCAGGCGTGCGGTATTTCTCTATGTAGTAATCTAGCGGTTTTAGCAACCGGATGAGTGCTATACCGCACTCGTGTTTTATTGCATCACTCATTTATGTAGTAAGAACTGAGCCGCAAATTTAATCTTATATAAGCAGTTACGCAAATATTAACGGAGTCTGTCAACACTTTTTACCAATTCATCATCTTTGCGAATATAGAACATGGCTAAAAAAATGAATACCACAGCCACTATCGGAGAAATATTGCCGTAATAAAAAAGTTGGTCCTGAATCATTTCGGTGGTCGTCATCCTGTAATAGGTATAACAAAAACAGAAAAGTGCCGGAATCAGGCTCAGCCAGCACAAAACGATCTGTATGCCGCGATTTTTGAACAGGAGGATAGTGAGCAGGTTGATACCGATAGTGATCAGTGCCGCCACCATACAGACGAAGACAAAATAATGACCTATGATGGGAAAGTTGATATTCACAGCCAGGTCACGAGCTTTGACCATAGAGTGAAACATACCGCCATCCACCTTGATGACCGGAGAGAAGATATATCCGGCCATGATGAGTATCGAAAAAATAAGAAAAAGTGTTTGTTTGCGCTGGATCATAGTTTTTTGAAATTCTAATATTGAGAAAAGACCAATGGCACGGTGTCAAACCTAATAACATTTTGACAAAGTAGAAAGGGTATTGTGACAAAGCCTCTTCGGCCCTCGCCCTTTTGTTTTATAAAAGCTAATATTGCACAAAAAACCCCCTTGCGCTATTTCATCCATATGGCTTATGACGGTACCGGCTACTGCGGCTGGCAGGTGCAGCTCAATGCCAAGACGGTGCAGGGCAAACTCAATATTGCCTTATCCACCCTGCTGAGCGAGCATATATCTACCGGAGGCTGCGGCCGCACGGATACAGGCGTTCATGCCACGGATTTTTATGCGCATTTCACGACGGAGAAAGTGATCGATGAGAAATTCGCCTTTCGCCTCAATTCCATCCTTCCTATGGATATCACAGTATTTCGCGTATTTCAGGTCGGAGATCGTGCCAACACACGATTCGATGCTACCAGCAGAACCTATGAGTACTATATCAATGCCGACAAGAACCCCTTTTTGCGTCACTACAGCACTCAGATCTATGCGAAGGGTATCAACTGGGACCTGATGAATGATGCCGCCGCTTTGTTGCCTACATTCACTGATTTTACTACACTATGCAGGCCGAGCGAGGACTTTAAGACCAACATTTGCAATGTGACCGAGGCGCGCTGGGAAAAGGTCTTTAAACCGGCCATAGCAGGATTCAAACAGGATGAATTCATGCGCTTCACGATCACCTCAAACCGTTTCCTGCGAGGTATGGTACGAAAGATAGTGGGGGTGCATCTTCATATCGGCAGAGGACGATTCAGTATCGAAGATTACAAGCGCATAGTCGAGGCCAAAGAGGAATTGCCATTTGCTGTATCGTCGCCACCACAGGGCCTCTATCTGGTCAAGGTCAGGTATCCGTATCTGGACTAAGGATATTCTCCAAGACTGATTAATTTCTTTCCTTTACCTGATGAAGAGGGCCCATATCACATTTCTCATTATCCTTCTGATGGCTTTCGCTGTCAGATTGTTGTGGTTCTTTTCCACCGATAATATCGGTTACGGCGATGCGGCTGCCCGGCTCAATATCACCCAGATGTGGCTATATAGCTACTGGCAGCTGCCACAGGTGGATTATATGAAGATACTCAATCCATCTCTCGACTGGCTTCCGCTGCATTTCTACCTGATGGGGTCGGTGAGCTATATCTTTCATGACATGGTGTATGCGCCGCGTCTCTTCACCCTGCTCATCAGCACGCTCTCATTGATACCGCTCTATAAGCTATGCCTGCTGAAATACAATCAAACTACTGCTCTCATCGCCACCGCCATTCTGGCTTTCTATGGTATGCACATATGTCTTTCAGGCTTGATACTCAGTGAAAGCTTTTATATTTTTTTTCTGCTCTGCTGTTATTATTTCATCGAAAGATACCGCAGCGAAGATGATGACAGAAAATGGATCACATGGATAGGGCTGTCATTATTCGCCTGCTGTCTGCTCAGGTATGAGGGCTGGGTGTTTGCACCGCTGGTCATCGTCATTCTCCTTTTTATAAAAAAAACGAAGCCCTCAAATTTTCTGATCCTGCTTGCGATCCCGACTGTAGCAGTCAGCTTCGTCATGATCTGTGAAGTAATGCAGGGGCAGCATCCGCTGCGAGGTATCCTGTACAGCGATTTTGAAGTACGGCTCAGTAATCAGTTTAACGGTGCGACCCAATACGTGAATCTGCTGCCCAGTTTTCTGCCGCTTTATGGCATTGCTGTCACAGTGATATTCGCTTATACTTTGAAACAAAAAAAGAGAGATGAGCTCCTCGTCCTCGCATTATATCTGCTTCCCATTTTGCCCTTTTTGATAAAGCTCTTTAATGGGACACTAACAGCACAGGCCAGATACCTGGTCATATATATGGTGCCGGGCATCGTTTTGATCGCTCATTTCATTTATCGTATTTCTCAGAGATTTAAGTTACGAGATACCTCCTTGGTGCTTTTCATGCTGTTTTATATTCTAGTATCAAATATCTCTTTTGTCAGACAAGTGAGTGATAATAATATCACAATGAAATACGCACCCGGATTCATGCACAGCGCTGCTTATTTTAAGGATAGCATCACTCAGGCCAAAGCATATATCGATTATGGCGACGGAATGTCTAACTGCAACTGGATGGTATATGCTGACCTCTATGATGCGATCAATAGCGAGGCTTTTATTGACTCTGCTGCACAAAAGCTGCATGTCGATCCGACGGTTTTCATAAACAGGGTAAAGAAAGGTGCGCGCTACAGGATCAATGGTCATGAGTTTGAATGGAAAACATGGAGCAGGAGCGGTTTTGACGATCTGCTGGACCGAAACGAGATCACGCACATTGTCCTTTTTCCCGATGGGCTATTGAGCAGGAGCCTCCATTTTTCTAAACCACATGAGTCGTATATGAATAGAAATTTCACGCGGCTCTTCAGTCAGGATGGCTATATGATCTATCAGATCGATCAGGGTTCTTAATACGTTGCTTCTATGTTGTAGTCGATGGACTCGCTCAGTCTGTCGGGGTCGGTTTTCAATAGATATAGATGCTTGCATACGGGTATCAGCCTTTCGATACCGTACTTCGACTGTCCGTTCATTCGCGGGTGATGGCCCACTATTGTTTCCATTACTTTAAATCCTTTGATATGTGCTATCAGCGCGAGATAGCGGTGAAATCCGTTAAAGTATATCAGAGACGGGATCAGCTTTCTGTCGAATACCTTCACCGAACAGCCCACATCATGCAGATCGCAGTGGAATGCAGACCGGATCAACTGATTTGCCACTGTACTCGGGATCTTTTTGGTCAGACTGTCATGTCTGTTCTTTCGGTATCCCTGTATCATATCTGCATGACCGGCCTTAAGCAGCTGGTATAATGCAAGCAGATCTGCGGGATCATTCTGCATGTCTCCATCTATGATCGCTATGATGCGACCTGAGGCATGGTCTATTCCGGCTTTGATAGCGGTGCTCTGGCCATAGTTCTTGTCAAATGAAATAATCTTTACATTAGCATTCTTTTTCTCGATCGCATTTTTCAGTGTGTCATCTGTGGAGCGATCGTTCACGAGTATCAACTCAAAGTCGATATCAGCCAGGCTCATATCAACGGCAGCTATCAGATCGGCTACACTTTTTTCTTCATTGTAAACGGGTATGATAACGCTTAACTCCATTGAGGCGCTTTTCGGACTGGCGGCTGATGCCAATAGGATTTGTAGTTTTTGTTCAGGATGAACATGTCAAACCAGATCAGATAGTTCAGCACGCACCAGATAGGTCTGCCGAAATCCTGCTTGCCGCTCAGGTGTATCTTCCATATCTTTTCAATGAACTCCCAATTCAATATTTCTGTTTGGTCTACCATTTTTTTGTTGAGATACTTCTCCGCAAATTTACCCAACTTGTCCATGAACCATACTGCATGCGGCATTTCGAGACCAAATCCGTCGCGTTTGTATATCTCATTCGGCAGGTAGGGTTTCATAGCTTCTTTTTCTACCCAGCGCAGTTTAGAGAAATGTCTTACCCTGTATTTCACAGGTAGTTTGGTCACATAGTCTACCAGTATCCTATCCATGAACGGAAATCTGCCCTCCACCGAATTGGCGAGGAATGTCCGGTCGTTTTTCACCATCAGATCGTCTATGAAAAAGTGTTTCATATCGATCAGTGAGATACGGTTTATCTCATTGTCTATGCCACTTTCGTAGTATATCTTGTCGTAAAAGGATTGGGTCGGTGTGCGGTCGAAATCGCCATTGAGCAGTATGGCTTTTTGCTCTTCGGAGAAGACATGCCGCCAGTATAGATGCGCTTCGGGCACACTCAACTCGGCCCCGCCCGTGAAACGCTTTGCCTTGAAATCAAAACTCAGTTTTCGATAATCTGCCGGCAGCATTTGGATCCCCTTTCTGAAAATATTTCTGACGAAGGCCGGTGCCAGTGAGCGGTATAACTTTCGCATCTGATAGGCTGCTATACTTGGATAGGCATTAAACAGTTCATCGCCCCCTTCGCCGCTCAGCAGGACCTTTACGATGGGTGCGGCCTGCTGTGCCAAAATGAAAGATGGAATGCAGGCACCATTGCCATTAGGCTCATCGATATAGGAGATCTGCGATAGCATTTGCTCTATCACATCATCCGGGGTGACCAGTATCTCGTGATGTATAGAGCCTGCGTATGCGGCCATGATGCGCTGATAGCGAGACTCATCGAAACTAGATTCTCCCATTTTCAGAGAGAAGGTGTGCATTTTGTGACCGAGGCCGAGATGCTTCACTATGCCGAGCATGGCGCTGGTATCTATGCCTCCGGAGAGTGTCATACCAAGCGGTGCATCGCTCACGAGGTTTCTCTCTACCGCATCGATCAGCAGCGCACGTGTGGTTTTGATCGCCTCATCGGCGCTGATGCTGAAATCTTCTTTGTAAACGAAATCATAGTATTTCCTGAATTCGTAGTTTGATGTTCGGAGTTCGACCTCTATCAGTTCACCCCCTTTTAGTTCGCGGATCTCCTTGTATGGTGTGAGTGAATCGGGGATATATGCCAGTGAGAAAAAATGATGAATGGCAGTCGGATTCAGATGGGCATTGAAACCCGGTATCTCCAGAAAGGCCTTGATCTCTGAGGCGAAATAAATACCGCCGTCGCGAAAGGAAACAAACAAGGGCAGTATCCCATAGAAATCGCGTACTATATATACTTTCTGCAGGTCTCTGTCATACAGACAGAAGGCAAACATGCCGCTCAGTTCATTCAGAAAACTGATGCCAAGCAGTTTGTAAAGGTATATGATGACCTCGGTATCTGAGGTGCTGCGAAAGGGGTATTTTTCTTCCAGTTTATACTTGGCGCGCAGCTCTTTGAAATTAGATATCTCGCCGTTATAGCAGATCCATACAGATCCATCAGAACTGTGCATGGGCAGGTTGGCATTAGCCGAAATATCAATGATCGACAGCCTCGTATTGGCTATCGAAATGTGTTCGTTTTGAAATGCCCCCGACGAATCAGGGCCTCGGTGCCTTATGACAGAGGCCATTCTGCCCACTGCCTCCTGAGTGGCCGCTGTCGGCTCATTGGTCAGTTTGATATATCCTGCTATTCCACACATACTATGTCTGCAAGGTAATAATTATAGTCTACTAGTAAATGCCTTATGCCACATCTTTTACACCCCCTGCTGTGGTATGATATTTTTTCATTTATGTATAAATGGAAATCCATATTTGACACTATGGATGCCTTTTTTCTAAACTCTCAGGTACGCATTATTGCGATGAACCAACAGTTTAGCTGAGTTCATATTTTTCATTTTTCTGACTCTAATGTTAGGATTTTAAGTGATTGACCTCATATGTATCCTACGTTAGTTCTGAATTATAAATCCCGAACAGCCAAGGTATCAATTCATACCTGAGGCCCGAGCAGTGGGGCTTATTTTTGTTCGATGGTGAGCGATGGGCAGGTGCTTAGTACTAAGAAGATGGTGGTGGAATAGGTCATTTCGTATTAATCTTACGGCAAGCTGAAAGCTTGCGGTATGATAGGTAGAAGATGAAATCGATGAAATCTTCGACCATAGATGAGATCACAAATCGAACATCCTAAAGTTTTCTCGGACATACTTTTCTATCTCTCTCCTTTTTCCGTCAGTGTTAGCGTAGAGCTTGATCTTAAAATTTTCGCGAACGTATTTTGCGATCTCTTTCCTGCTCTCTTCGGAGAGCGCGGAGTTCCAATCCAGGCGGTCCTTGTGCAATGTGAAGATAGTTCTGATGGTATCACATCGGTCGAAATATGGGCTGTACTCTCCATAAAGGTGATCTCCTATTTTGAAGTATATATCAGAAGGATCACCTATGGCATAACCGTGCATCCATGATAGCATAAGTGCGTTTAATTGGGATAATTTGCTTCGGCCCATTTCATTTTCCGCTTCACTCAGGTATTTAAGTGTGGTAGCCGTCTTCTGCCTGTGTGCAATGATCTCGTCAAAGAATTCTTTAATAGTGGCGTCCATATTATTTAGCGGGCTGTTTTAACTAGAATCTATAATAAATCGACAATGTATTGATTTTCATATCAGATCATTGAGGCTAGCGCATCACTAATATAGATAGAATTTTCCACCTTTGGTCGGTGTTGTCACCGTACCACTCATAGTGCGCGAAAACTTCCCCTCACTCGGCCTCATTTGCAATGCGAATTATAAATCCTACTTCGGTCTTAGTGCCTTGATCGCCCTGTCAGGATAGTCTGTAATGATCCCATCTACACCCAGCGTTTTCAGGGCGGTCATTTTGGCTATATCGTTTGGTGTCCAGGCTATGACCTTGATGCCGAGTGCGTGGCATTTGGTGACCATCGTTTTAGTCACCAATAGAAAAGCCGGGCTGTAGACGGTAGGATTGAAATGCAGGTCCTTGAGGTTCGTCTCCAGATCGTCCGTGCTCTTCTCAGAGAGTAGTGCGGTCAAGGCAGAGCCATCCATCTTGTGCAGCTCCTGCAGTACGCGCATGTCAAATGAAGAGAAAAGCGTGTGCGCCAGAACGCCTTTGGTCTTTACTATATTATACACTGCCTTGCTGAATTGCGGTGGCTCGGGGTGCATCACTTCATCGCCTTTTTTAGATGATACGATCTGGATATTGTAGGTCACGGGAGGGAGATTATTGTCCTTGATGTATTTCTCGATGGCATCTATCACTTCTGTGAGCAGCGGCTTGTATGCACTCTGCTTGACCTGATCGGTGAAGCGGTTATTTCCCCTCGATCCGCAGTCAAATTTTTTGATCTCCTCATAGGACATCGCATAGATCTTGTACTTATCCTTATCGGCATCGGTCATGGCTGTGCCGTCAGGTTTGGAGCAGATATTCTCGTCTATGGTCAGGTCATGCGAGACGAGTACCTGATCGTCCTTGCTCATCACCACATCCACCTCTATGGTATTGACACCGATCTTGACCGCACGGGTGAATGCCTGTATGCTGTTTTCGGGATACATGCCCCTGAAGCCGCGGTTTCCTCCTATATCAATCGTCTGTGCAATCGCAGCAGTAGAGAGAACAGATAAAAGTACAATGTTTAGTAGTTTCATATCCTTACGTTTTGTGTATGACTAAGATAAAATATAAATTCATAACTCTCTTTATGATCATAAGCCTTCCATCTTCTTAGTATAATCATACTGCAGGTCCTCATGCAGCGAAGGCAATGCTTTCTTTATTTTTTTGATCTGTGCTTCATACAGGTTCGTGAGTGCGGTGGTCCTGTGGATCGGTATGCCGGACTGCTTCAGCACTTCACAGTAGTGCAGCAATAGTTCCACCTCCACTATCTTAGAACCCGTGAAGCGAATATACTTCATGATGGTGCGAAGTATCTTGCGCAGGCTCTTTTTGACCAGATAGAGATTGTTGTCTTTGGGTATCACCTCAAACTCGCTGTCTATATGCGCTTTTACATTTTCGATAAAGTACCGCTCATCATGCGATTCAAATATCAGATAGGTAAGCAGCTCTTTATTCTCTTTTTTGAAACGGCCCAAACGGAGGCATAACTCTAATAGCTCCTTGGCCGGCAGATGGGTCAGTTCCTGTTTTAACTCATGAAGGGTAGCTGCTTTCATGACATGAAAGTAAAACAACAAATTTGCATTCTGCAAAACATGTATTCATCTGCGTAAAACACCGGGATCTGCGGGAGATTTATGCTATTTTTGTCACTAATGTCATCAGAAGAACCAAAAAAGAAGCTTGATATTTCGCTCATAAGGCGGGTTCTGGCTCTCGCCATTCCTTACAAATTTGAATTTTACGGAGCTATCGGTCTGTCGCTGATCCTGGCTCTGATGGCACCATTGCGCCCGTATCTGGTAGCCAAAGCCATAGATGATTATATATCCGTGTTTGATATGAATGGCCTGCGGACCATAGCGCTCATCATGATCGTGCTATTGGTGGTGGATACTGCCATGCGCTATTACTTCGGCTATCTGACTGCCTGGCTGGGCACGAGCATCATCCGCGACCTCCGCAAACGAGTCTACAGCCACGTGATCTTCTCTAAGCTGCAATATTTTGACACCACTCCTATCGGTACCTCTACGACCCGTACCATCACAGACGTTGAGGCCATCAATGATACTTTCTCTGAGGGGCTGATCACTATCTTTTCAGACATTCTCACCATCATCTCAGTGGCCATCTATATGTTTTCAGTCAATTGGAGACTGAGTCTGATCACGCTGCTGCCCTTGCCTTTTCTGTTGATAATGACTCGTTGGTTTCAGCGCGGGGTCAAGGCCTCCTTTCAGGATGAGCGCACGCAGATAGGCCGTCTCAATGCCTTTCTGCAGGAGCATATCACCGGTATGCGCATCATCCAGATATTCAATGTGGAGGAGAAGGAGCAGAAAAAATTCACCGGGATCAATGACCAGCTTCGCGATGCCAATATCAGAGGCATCTGGTATTATTCGCTGTTCTTTCCCGCTGTGGAGATACTGCTCGCTGTCGCTATCGGGCTGATGGTCTGGTATGCCTCTGGGCAGATAGTGCGTGGGTATGCCTCTGTAGGTGTGATCAGCTCATTCATCATGCTGATCAATCTGCTCTTCAGGCCGCTGCGCTTCATAGCAGATAAGGTCAACACCATTCAGCGGGGTATCATAGCCGCAGAGCGTGTTTTCAAGTTATTGGATAAGGATAACTTCATAGCAGACAGCGGCACATTCGCTCCGACCCATACTCAGGGCAAGATCAAATTTGACAAAGTCTGGTTCGCTTATGAAGGGGAAAATTATGTGTTGAAAGGATTGGATTTTGAACTCCCTGCCGGTCAAACACTGGCACTGGTGGGCGCTACAGGCTCAGGCAAAACTTCCACCATGTCATTGCTCGGCCGGTTTTACGAAATAAACAAAGGCGACATCCGAATAGATGATGTAAGTATCAGGGATTACAAACTTGCAGCGCTCCGCTCACAGATGAGCATCGTACTGCAGGATGTGTTTCTCTTTGCGGGAAGTGTGTATGACAATATCACCCTCCGCAACGAAAGTATCACTCGCGAGAAAGTGATGGAGGCATCTAAGGCCATCGGAGCACATGAGTTTATCATGCGGCTGCCCGGAGGTTATGACTATAAGGTCATGGAGCGCGGCGCTACGCTCTCTATGGGTCAGCGTCAGTTGATCTCATTCGTGCGTGCGCTGGTATATGACCCTGCCATACTGATACTCGATGAGGCTACTTCATCTATAGATACTGAGTCAGAATATGTGGTGCAGCAGGCCATCGAGAAACTCGTCAAAGGGCGTACATCTATCGTCATCGCGCATCGCCTATCTACCATTCGTCACGCTCATAAGATCATGCTACTCGACCGCGGCGAAATGAAAGAGTTCGGCAATCATGATGAACTCATGGCCTTAAATGGGTACTATAAACGCCTCTATGATATGCAGTTCAATCAGGAGAAGGCTGTGGCGTGACAGAGGTTAATCTGGAAAAAGGAAAATAGTTAATCAGTAATATTTTGTAATTTTATATAAAAGCAGAGCAATGCTGAAAGAGGAATACAAATCATTAAGTGTAGCTGAGAGGATACTTCTGGTAGAAGATATTTGGGACAGCATAGCGGCTGATACTTCCATGAAATTATCTGCTGCGCAAAAAAAATTATTGGACGAAAGAGAAGCAGATGCCCTCTCAGGCAAGATCTCAAAAAAGTCCTGGGAGGAAATTAAGAAGTCTATTACTGCCAGAAAGAAATGATCTATAGAATTGCTTTTGGTTCTAAAGTTGAAGCTGACCTTATGGAAAGTTACGACTATTATGAGCAGCAGTTGAACGGGCTTGGAGCTGAATTTCTCCTATCAGTAGAAGCCGTATTATATCAAATAGAACGTAGCCCATTACATTTCCAAAAAGTCTATAAAAACAAACGAAAAGTCAATCTGAAACGATTTCCTTTTGGTATATTCTATGTTGTTTCAAAGGAAACCGTGTTGATCTTGGCGATAATTCATCTCACCCGTGATCCGAAAACATGGAAATCAAGAAAGAAGTAGCCCAAAATAAAAATCCGGAAACTAGCTTAAAGATTCCCGGATTTCCTGATATACTTTCTGATTAATTACTTGATCGCCTCAGCATATCTCTTTTCTACTTCCGCCCAGTTGATCACATTGAAGAAAGCAGCGAGATAGTCAGGACGGCGGTTCTGATAGTGCAGGTAGTATGCATGTTCCCATACGTCTACGCCGAGTATCGGAGTGCCCGGACAGTCAGAGATATCCATCAGCGGATTATCCTGATTAGGAGAAGAACAAACGCAAAGGGTTTTGTCTTTCTTTACACAGAGCCATGCCCAGCCTGAGCCGAAACGGGTAGCGCCGGCCTTCGCAAAGTCTTCTTTGAATTTATCAAAACCACCTAGCTGTGCTGTGATGGCATCTGCCAGTGCGCCACTTGGAGTGCCGCCGGCATTAGGGCCCATGACCTGCCAGAAGAAACTGTGGTTCCAGTGGCCGCCACCATTATTGCGCACGGCTGCAGGCAGTTTCGACATATTTGCCATCAGTTCTTCAAGTGATTTTCCTTCCCACTCACCTCCGGCCAGAGCGGCATTGAGATTGGTGACATAAGCGTTGTGGTGTTTGCTATGGTGAATCTCCATAGTGCGTGCATCGATGTAGGGTTCCAGTGCGTTATATGCGTATGGAAGTTCCGGTAATGTGAAAGCCATGATTGTATGATTTTTATTGTTTAATAATAATATAGACGAATAAAATGGGATACGATTTTACAGCCTTATTGCTGAAAAAACAAATTTGTCGACAAAAACAGATATGAATCTATGCTCAGTCTATTCCTGTTTTCCCTCCAGTTTGTGCAGCTTCTTGGTCCCTGCATACATGCTGTACATCATATAGCGGCATTCGAGCTGACCGTTGTAGAGGGTCACCTTGCGTGAAGGGCGGAGACCCACATTCTTCAGCGCTTCCATATTAGAGCTGATCACCCAGCAGTCGTAGCCCTGATAGCGTTTTTTAAAAGTATCGCCGATAGATTTATAGAGCGCTGTCAGGTCATCATTGTCCATACGTTCGCCATAGGGCGGGTTCATGATGAGTGTGCCGCTGCCCTCTGGTGGCGCGAAATCCTGAAAGTCGGTATTGACGATCGTGATCATGTCCTCGACTTTTGCCCACTTGATATTTTCTTTGGCCTTGCGGGTCACATGCGGAGATATTTCACAGCCGTATAGTTTCACATCGGCATCATTGATCTTGTCGATAGCTGCTGTATGGATGGTCTTCCATAGTTCCGCATCATAGGGCAGAAAGCTATGCCACATCTCAAACCCGAACCACTCACGGTGGATATTGCAGGGAATGTCAGAAGCGATCATGGCCGCTTCAATCAGTATTGTACCGGAGCCGCACATCGGATCGACCAGTGGCGTGCGCCCTGTCCACCCTGCCACCATCACCAGTCCCGCAGCGAGTACCTCATTGATCGGCGCGAGATTGGTCTTGGCGCGGTAGCCGCGTTTGTGCAGCGACTCACCCGAACTGTCAAATGCTATCGAGCAAGTTTCATTATAAATGTGAATATGGATACGAAGTGTCGGCTTGTCGAGGTCCACTGATGGACGCCGTCCATAGCGCTCACGAAACTGATCCACTATCGCGTCTTTGGCCTTCTGCGAAATATACTGCGAGTGGTTAAAGATAGGTGTATTGAGCACCGTATCGATAGCCAGCGTATCATCTGCAGAGAGGTATACGCTCCAGTCTATCTTTTTTACCTCATTGTAAAATTGATGTTCGTCGCTCACGCTAAACTCATGCATAGGCACCAGTATCCGCAGGGCAGTCCGCACCATGAGATTGGCCTTGTACATCACACCGATATTACCTTCGAAGCTTACCGCGCGATTGTGCAGGTTGATATTTTCAGCGCCCATTTTGCGGAGCTCGCCTGCGCAGATCTCCTCCAGGCCGAAGATGGTCTTGGCGACCATTTTGAAATTTTCTGAGATACCCTTCATCTCTATTTGAATTTTAAAATTAAAAATTAAGAATGAAGCCCACTTCATTCTGTATGTCGCAAAGGTAAGGAAATAAAGGGACTTCGTAGAGGCGCAATATTTTGCGCCTCCTAACTATGAAACACCCGTGATGCCACAATCAGGCCACCGCTGATCTCCAGCACCTCGCCTATGGTCATGCTATCTTCGCCGTCGACATAGCGTGTATACTCCATAAAGATACTATTATCATCTGCTATAAATCGCGAAGGCTCATACCTCAGAGTAGGCAATCGCTCAAAAGAATCCCGCCACCATGACCGCAAAGCATCCTTGCCGGTGATGAGGCCCTTCGTCTCCGGCTGGCGCAGCTTCAGCTTAGGGCTATAGTGCTGTGCATCGTCAGCATAAAGCGCCAGCAGCTTTTCCAGGTTGTGTTGATTGAATGCATCAAACCAAGACTGGGCTATGGATATGGTGGGTGTTGAGGGCATTGGTTAGTTTGACAAAGATAAAATAGTAGTAAAGCACTGTTGATCAAAAACATTCCTGAGCATTTGCTCTTGTCTACGCTGATACCTATAAACATTAAATTATTATCTATAGTGCTTTATTCCTGACAATTCAATTTGTATATTTTCTATGTCAACTCCCTTTAATTTAGCATCAATTGATTTTTTTCGGATCATTTCTCTAAGCTGCACCATATTTATTTCTTGTTCTGGACATTTAGGCCCAAGCATAATTCCATTTAATTTAATAGGGAATTTAGAATTGTTAAGTTGAAAATCTATTATTGGATTAATTATAGAATGAGTATATGTCATTACCCAATCCGTCTTTATTTTTGGTAATGAATCATCATCTATAATTAACAATCTAATTTCTTCTTCCACAGAATAATCATAGGGTTTAAAAAAATGTTTCCAATATCCGAGTTTTTTAAACTCAAAGGCAAAACCTGTTGTAGCCTCTACATCTTCTTTGATTTGTTTTAAAAACTCCAATTCCGCATGTTTATTTGCTCGATCTGCGTATTTTACTTTATTAATAAAAACATTTTCATTTAGTTTTGTTTTATCAACTGTAAAAATCAAACACACACCTGTGCCATCCTCTGAATATAATCTCCATAATGTTAGATCGTCCTTTCTTTTAATGTTTGAACATGATGTTATATATCTCCTATTAAGTTGTTCTATGTTTTCGGGAAGTTCTTTGATATACGGTTTTTCTACTTTGTTAAGATAGGATTCCACATAATTAACTTCCGTCTTATCATTCATTCCTGCCAAGCCATTCATTCTAAACGAGAAGTAACTAATCATATCAAAAATGGTTTTGAAAGAGGAATACCGACAAATGGTTGTTTCTATAAAATCTCCTAAAATCTTATTGAAAAAAATGTTTTCAAATTTATCAATCTCTCCTTTTTTAACGGATTCGTCTGATAAAAAGAAAACTGATTCCTTTTGATTGAATTGTATTTGTGAAATAGTTAAATCACTATCAATAAAATTCAAAAAGCTTGTATTATTATTTAAAAACTGGTGAGCAGATTTTTTAATTATTTCTAAAACCAATTGACGATCAGGTTCATTTACTCTTATTTCTTCAGGACGAAGTAATGAATGAATAATTTCATCAAAACTTTTGCGTACGAAATCTTCTTCTTTTTTATTTCTGTCATAAATAAAGTATTCTTTTGAATCAGTTACAATTCCATACCTTGAATTGGTTATTGACATTGCTGATCTAACTTGATCAGTTGCTCTGGCTAGCAGATTTTTATTGTCTAGTCTTACCTTTACTTCAATGACGGCCAAAGGATATGGTTCTTTATAGATGACTATATCAAACCTTCTGATTAATATGGGAGTTTTCCATTTATCCTGAGGCCGAGTTATTAATTCGCTCTCCTTTAATGCATCAATAAATTTATTACAAACAATTTTTTCTATATCTAATTCCGAATCCTCCATAGTGACTATTTTTAAATTATTTGAAACCAAAATATGCTCAATATAAATCTCAAAATGTAGATGTCATTTGTAAGGGCGCGCACCATCAGCACCTCTCATACACCACCGCCAGACCCTGACCCACACCGATACACATTGACGCTGATGAGACGCAATATTTTGCGTCTCTACGATGGAATGCAAAATACAATTATCTGTATAAATTTTCGAGGTTGCCTTGTTCGGACAGCCAGTTACCAGGATTGTCTGAAATATATTTCCTGATTCTTTCCAGTTCATTACTATTTCTGATGACCCGGTCATAATATCTTGGTTGCCATTTGAAATCTAGATTATTCATAGTTCCATATTTCTTAACGCCAGCTTTAAAACCTCTAATTACTGAAGCTAAGTTTTGGGTTTGCGGCCCTGCTTTATTGGGCTGCCAGGTAGATTGCTCATTTTTATTGAATAATAATATCCCATGCAGATGGTCAGGCATTATTATGAATTCGTCCAATTCTACAAAGGGGAAATGAACTGGTATTTCAGTCCAATATTGAGAAGCTATCATGCCAATATCTGTCGCCTGTAGAGACGCAAGATTTTGCGTCTCATTACCCGGATGGCTTGTATTATGTATTGTTCCGAAATGGGGTTCTTTGTTTTTAGTGCAGATAGTCACAAAATAGAATCCATTGGAACTATAGTCCCAGGCTGCTAATCGCGTACTATTGATCCTGTATTTATTTCGAAATAAGTCCATTTCAGTAAATTTGCTTATTCGTTGTAGAGACGCAAAATCTTGCGTCTCTCGTCCTTGTGACGTATTTCGTAACACGCAAGCGCAGATGAGACGCAAGATTTTGCGTCTCTACACACGTTCGTAAATGACCGCCAGTCCCTGTCCCACACCGATACACATGGTAGCGATACCGTACTTTACCTCAGGGCGGTGTTTCATCTCGTGTAGCAGCGTAGCTGTGATACGTGCACCTGAGCAGCCGAGGGGATGGCCGATAGCTATAGCGCCGCCATTGACATTCACGATAGCTGGGTCGAATCCCAGATCGCGCATACAGGCTATGCTCTGCGATGCGAAGGCCTCATTGAGTTCTACGAGACCGATGTCAGACACCTTGAGGCCTGCAAGGTCGAGCGCCTTGCGCACCGCGAATATCGGACCTACACCCATGATAGAGGGCTCCACTCCTGCCACAGCCATAGATACTATGCGGGCGAGCGGTTTGAGATTGTGTTTTTTGACCACATCGGCGCTCACTACTATGGTAGCAGCAGCACCGTCATTGATGCCCGATGAGTTGCCCGCGGTCACGCTGCCGTCTTTAGCGAAAGCCGGTTTGAGCTTGGCGAGGTCTTCGACAGAAGAGAGGCGCGGATGTTCATCTTTGATGAAGTTTATTTTTTCGCCCTTGCCTTTTTCTATTTCTACAGCTACTATCTCATCAGCGAACCTACCCTCTTCATGGGCTTTCTGGTATTTGAGTTGTGAGTGGTAGGCGAATTCATCCTGCTCCTCGCGCGATACTTTCCATTGCTTGGCTACACATTCTGCGGTCTCGCCCATCGAGATGATATAGTCTGCAGGAAATTTTTTATTGGTAAAACGCCAGCCCAGCGTCGTGTCAAACATCTGATGTCCGCGATCGAATGCACTGGTGGCCTTGTTCATCACCATCGGTGCACGGCTCATGCTTTCTACGCCACCGGCTATGTAGACACTGCCTTCACCTGCGTGTACTGCGCGTGCTGCATCGCCTATGGCTTGCAAGCCCGATGCACAGAGGCGATTGACTGTGATACCGCCTACCGTGACAGGCAGCCCCGCGAGCAGTGCCGCCATACGGCCCACATTGCGATTGTCCTCGCCGCTTTGGTTCGCCGCACCGAGTATCACATCCTCTATTTGATTTGTATCCAGCCAGGGATTGCGCGCCACGATAGCACGGATCACATTTGCGGCCAGATCATCAGGCCTGACAGTGCTGAGTGTGCCGGCATATTTGCCGATGGGAGTGCGGAGTGCGTCTATGATGTATGCGTCCATTCTGAAGTATTAATGAGGATTCAAAACTAAGAAGTTCTGGTTAATGCAAATACATTGGCACACGGATGACACGGATATTACAGATTTGTATGAGTTTAATAAAAAAAGCCCCGAATTTTTTCAGGGCTTGGGTCTGTATGTTTGCGCTTGATTATGCTTTTGATCCGCGTTTGCGTTCGTGTTCTTTGAGGTATATCTTACGGAGACGTATGCTCTTTGGTGTTACTTCTACGTATTCGTCCTCCTGTATGTATTCCATTGACTCCTCGAGGCTCATGATGGTCGGAGGTGCAAGGTTTGATTTTTCATCAGTACCCGATGCACGGAAGTTGGTCAGCTGTTTGGTCTTAGAGATATTTACTACCAGATCACTCGGACGTATGTGCTCGCCTACTATTTGTCCTTCGTAGATATCATCACCGTTTGGCAGGAAGAATTTACCTCTGTCAGCCAGTTTATCCATAGCATAAGTTACTGCTTTGCCTGTCTCCATAGAGATCAGTACACCTGCATTACGTGATGGGATGTCTCCCTTCCATGGCTCATATCCTTTGAAACGGTGGCCCATGATAGCCTCGCCTGCAGATACGTTGAGGATCTGAGTACGAAGACCGATGATACCGCGTGCAGGTATTTCAAACTCTACGTGCATCATGTCTCCCTTAGGGTGCATGTCTATCATCATTCCTTTGCGCATAGCTACCTGCTCGATACATTTGCCTGCTATGGCATCATCCGGAGCATCGATAGTCAGAACCTCTATAGGTTCGCATTTCATACCGTCTATTTCTTTAATGATCACACGCGGGTTTCCGATACACAGTTCATAGCCTTCACGACGCATAGTTTCTATCAGGATGCCCAGGTGCAATACACCACGTCCGTATACCAGAAATGTATCTGCCGAGCCTGTATCTTCGATACGGAGAGCGAGATTTTTTTCTAATTCTTTGTACAGACGCTCACGAATTTTCTGTGATGTCACAAATTTTCCTTCTTTACCGAAGAATGGGCCTGTATTGACAGTGAATACCATGCTCATGGTCGGTTCATCGATAGAGATAGGTGGCAGACCTTCAGGATTTTCCAGATCAGCTATCGTATCACCGATATCAAATCCTTCTATACCTGCTATGGCACATATATCGCCGCATTCTACTTTTTCTACTTTAAGTTTCCCCAGACCTACGAATGTATATAGCTCCTTGATCTTGGATTTCACTATCGAGCCATCTCTCTTGACGAGAGAGATAGCTTTGCCGGACTCTACCGATCCGCGAGTCACACGGCCTACGGCTATACGACCGAGAAAACTCGAAAAGTCAAGTGATGTGATCTGCATCTGTGTAGTTCCTTCGATCATCGGCGGAGCAGGTATGTGCTCTACTATCTGATCCAGCAGATATATCACATCTGTGGTAGGGTTTTTCCAATCGGCACCCATCCATCCTCTTTTAGCCGCACCATATACGGTAGGGAAGTTCAACTGATCTTCTGTAGCACCAAGGTTGAACATCAATTCAAATACAGCCTCATGAACTTCATCAGGACGGCAGTTTTCTTTATCTACCTTGTTTATCACCACGATAGGTTTTTTGCCGAGCGCGATGGCTTTGCTCAATACGTAGCGAGTCTGAGGCATTGGGCCTTCGAATGCGTCTACTAAAAGCAACACTCCATCAGCCATATTAAGTACTCTCTCGACCTCGCCGCCGAAATCGGCGTGACCCGGGGTATCAATAATATTTATTTTTATACCTTTATAATCGACAGAAACGTTTTTTGCGAGGATCGTAATTCCCCTCTCACGCTCGAGATCGTTATTGTCAAGGATCAACTCCCCTGCATGCTGATTTTCTCTGAAAAGCGAGCATTGGTGAAGGATTTTGTCTACAAGTGTCGTTTTGCCGTGATCGACGTGGGCAATGATGGCTATATTTCTAATATTCATATTATCTTTTGAAAGCGGGCGCAAAAGTAAGAAAATAAAGCAGACCCTACATTAAATCTCTGCATTCAAAAAATATAATAAAAGACAATGAAGTGTTTTAGTGAATAAAATGTGGATTTTTTGTGTACAAGTTTGACTTTTTAGATAAATGAGTTAGTTTTGTCACTCATCTGAATTTTTGACAACCCTGATATTGTAAAGTATCTTGAATTTAACAAACTTGATATTATGAAGTATTTTTTCTCACGTGTTATTATAGTTATCTGTTTGTTTTCTGCCGGGATTAGTCTTGCAGAAGGCAAGGCTGGATTGGCTTTGGGGCTGAATGACCCGGAACCGGCTGATTCTACTAAAAACGGAAAAGGCCCGAAAGATTCTCAGAATCAGACGGAGTTTATGAAACCCGATATGGAGTCTAAGGATTATAATTTCTATGACAGAAAGAAGATCAGCACTCCTTTGATGCCTAGATATGATCTGGACTCAGCAGTATATCAAAAAGGATTTGCCAAGAAAGAAGAACAACAAAAAGCTTTTCTTCAAAACAAATATCACTACCCTGCACGTCCGAAAGACCAGTGGGAGATAGGTATCCAAGGTGGTTCGTCTCTGATAGACGGTGATATCAAACCTGACTTTACTAAAGGTTGGGGTGGCGGATTCTCGGTCAGAAAAGCCGTGAACTACTTTTTCTCACTTCGCCTCTCTTATATATTTTCACTTATCAAGGATCAGGACCTTGCGCCGCGTTTTGATGTGGCCAACGATGCCATGCTGAGTACTAATGGTTCAGGGCACGTAGATTATCTGCACTCTTATAATAACCTCGGACAAGTGACAGGCTATAATGAGCAGGTGATATTTCATAATTACAAAAACACCAGCCACGCTTTACACATAGATGGTATCATCAATCTTGGAAATATGCTGTTTCACAGAGAGAGAACCTTAGTGAGTGCCAATATCTTTTTCGGTGTGGGATTCCACATGTACAGGACACAAATGGATATGGCTGACAAAAATGGCAATCCATATAACTACAATTCTATCGATAGTACTTTCAATGCTATGGAAGCAAGCAGCATCAGCCAGTCTACTATCAACAAAACGATAAGCTCACAACTGAAAAGTCTGCAGACAGGAAACTATTCTATAGATGCAAGTGATCCGATCAAGGGTTCTTTTAAAGTGGCTCATTATTATTTGGTACCGGACTTCAGCGTAGGCGCTGGTTTGGATTTCCACGTATCTAAATGGGTTACTCTGGGTGTGGAAGAGCGTTTCATTTATAATGGCAATAGCAATCTGGATGGAGTTAATTTTCTGGCAGATCGTACTGTAGGCAGCCAGCCTGTACCGGGGGGTCTCGCTCCTCACTATGATCACTATTTCAGCACCATGGTCAGTCTTAAGTTCCAGATAGGCAAGAATGCAGTAGAGCCACTGTGGTGGTTAAACCCAATGGACTTCGCCTACAAAAAACTCAGCGATGCTAATCCTGATAAATTGGCTAAAGAACTATTTAAGGATACTGATGAGGATGGTGTGCCGGACAGATTGGACAAAGAGCCAAATACCAAGAAGGGTTGCCCAGTGGATGTGAAAGGTGTGATACTGGATAGCGACAAAGATGGTATACCTGACTGTGATGACAAGGAGCCATTCTCACCTCCGGGATATCCTATCGATCAGAATGGTGTGGCTATCATACCACCGAATCCATGCTGCGATAATGATACGACAGGTGGTGCCGATGGCGGCGGTCCTGGTGGCCCTGGCACCGGAAAAGGCAAAAACAGATCTCATGGTGGTCAGTATGACTGCTCTAAGATGGAAATGCCGGGTGTATTCTTCGATGACGATAAATACTACATAGATCCTGCTTACTACAGTGCACTGCATCAGGTAGCTGAGAAACTTCAGATGTGCCCTGACGTGAAGATGGTTATAACAGGTGTGGATGAATCTAAGAATGATCAGAAATACAATGAGCAACTGGCTTACAACCGTGCATCATCAGTAGTGGACTATCTGGTAGAGAAATACGGTATCTCTCGTGATCGATTCATCGTGAAGTATCAGGGTGGTAAGAAATCTGATGCTAACAAAACTCCTCAGGAACGTAAGAAAGCAAGAAGAGTGGACTTCAACTATGCAGCAGACGGCGAGAAAGGCGAAATCAATCCTCCTGCACCACATCCGGGCCTCAAAGCCGGTTCGAATAAATAAGAACAACAGATCAAAATATCAAAGCCATCCGAGAGGGTGGCTTTTTTGTGTACCCGAGGAGAAAAACACAGAATCTTTGGATAGTATGAACTCAGGTAGTATGTTTGTGCGCTGAAAGGTTGATACGTGGTGGTATTCCCTCGTCCAGCCTTTCGACCCTTATTTCATATGCCCCCGATAGCTAGAAAAATAATAGGTGCATGGCTGATAGCCGGTTGCTGTATGGTCTTCTTTCAGGTCATGATAGGAGGAGTGACGAGGCTGACCGGATCGGGCCTGTCGATCACTAAGTGGGAGATCGTAATGGGAGCTATTCCGCCACTCACAGAGGCAAAGTGGCAGGACGAATTTGCTAAATATCAGCAGACACCACAGTACCGGCAGATCAATCAGGATATGACCCTGAGCGAATTCAAATTCATTTATTTTTGGGAATTTTTTCACCGGCTCAATGCACGACTGCTTGGTTTGGTTTTTCTACTGGGCCTATCTTATTTTATTTATAAAAAATGGATAGACCGCGACCTTATGATCAAGCTGTCCATGCTCTTTCTCTTAGGTGCTTTGATAGCCACACTGGGCTGGATCATGGTGGCGAGCGGATTGATCAATAAACCCTATGTATCACCTTTCAAGCTGTCTATGCATCTTTTCTTTGCGCTTATCATTCTAGCATATCTGGTGTGGCTGACAGTATATGTGATGCGTGATGGCGATCGTGTGAGGATATATGCACCACAGCAGAAAAAAATCGGACTAACGGTTATGATATTGCTATTTGTTCAATTGTTTCTCGGCGGCATACTGTCAGGCATGAAGGCTGGACTGGCATATCCTACCTGGCCCACCATGAATGGAGAATGGATACCATCAGCGCTCACGACCCTGCCATCCAGATGGGATGGAATTTTGTATTACGACCCGACAGCCCATTGGGAAGCGAGTCTGATCCAACTCCTGCATAGATGTACTGCATATCTTCTGGTGGTGGTCATAATATATTTCTTCTTTCAGCTCCGAAACCTAAGCAAAGACAAGGTTTTTAATACAGGGGTCATGCTTTTTCCTTTTGCGGTGTTGCTACAGGCTACATTTGGTATCATCACAGTGCTTCACTGCGTGGGCCACGTGCCTGTATTGTGGGGCGTGCTCCATCAGGTGGGGGCAATGGTTTTATTGGCCAATACTACTTTCATCTATTATCACTTGTCATCAAAACAAGTGCAATAAGGCCTCATTCTTTGAATCCTAATTAAAACTTACCATATTAGGATTCGAAACATTTCAATAATCTCAATATTCTATGGATACAGATCGATCCAAAGTCAAATATGCTGCCACGGTGATCACTGCGGGTGTGGTCGTAGCCGCATTGGGTTATTTCGTAGATATATATGACCTGCTCCTGTTTAGTATAGTGCGTGTCAAAAGCCTCAGCTCACTGGGATATGGCAAAGAAGAAGTCGAAAAATACGGATTGCTGCTCATCAATATTCAGATGATCGGTATGCTGGCCGGTGGTGTGTTTTGGGGCGTGATAGGTGATAAAAAAGGAAGGCTGTCGGTACTTTTTGGTTCTATCATCATCTACTCTCTCGCTAATATCGCTAATGCCTTCATACATGATGTGACCCAGTATGGCATATTGAGGTTCATAGCGGGTTTCGGTCTGGCCGGAGAGCTGGGGGCCGGTATCACGCTCGTGGCAGAGTCGCTACCGAAAGAAAAACGCGGTTACGGTACGATGATAGTAGCACTGGTGGGAGTATCGGGAGCGGTATTCGCCGGAGTGGTCAATCACATTTTCGGAGATAACTGGAGGGGCTGTTATTTTCTGGGCGGTGTGCTCGGATTAGCACTGCTTATTCTTCGCATCAGTGTGTATGAGTCAGGCATCTTCAAGGGTATGCAGGGCGAGGTAGTGGAGAAAGGAAATTTTCTGATGCTGTTCAAAAGCGGGAAAATATTCATCAAGTATCTGAGGTGTGTCATAGTGGGTATCCCTACATGGTTTGCGATCGGCATATTGGTCACTTTCTCGCCCGAGTTTGCTTCAGAAAAGAACTTGAATATTCAGGGCAAAATAAATGGTGGCGATGCTATTATGTATGCCTATGCAGGCATTACACTCGGCAATTTTCTCTGCGGATGGATGAGCCAGGTACTGCGGAGCCGGAAGAAAGCCGTGTTTTATTTTCTGCTGCTCACAGCAGTCGGGTTTGTGATGTATTTCACAGCTGCAGGCACCAGTGCCATGTATTTCTATGCCACGATGGTGATCACAGGCATAGGCACAGGATTCTGGGCCGTGATCGTGACCAATGCGGCAGAGCAGTTCGGCACTAACATTCGCGCCACCGTCACGACCACTGTACCTAATTTTATCCGCGGTTCGCTCCCGATCATGTCTGTTTGCCTTGCCATGTTGCAAGGGCATTTTACTAAACTGTTCAGTGCAGAGATACTCGCCGTATTTATTATCGTGCTGCCGCTGATCGCATTATACTTTACAGAAGAAACTTTTGGAAAAGATCTGAACTATCTGGAGTAATGTTGTCCTCATTAATATTTTAATTTGCACTAACGTCTAATATCTTTTTAGTGATCATTCTTCTCATTTTAGTGGCATATATTCTTTGGCGGGACATGGTCAAAAAACCTGCACCTGCTGCAGAAAATACAAGCGGTGCCATCACCCTCTGGGACCGCTCTCCGGTGCCTGACAGGACGAGATTGAAAGTGTTTGCTATTACCGTCATCGGGCTCTATGCTATAGCCGTTACCGGGCTTTATTTTTTCTGGTATAAGAGAAGTAAACTAAGCGCATTCCATTGGTTCAATGACATAGGCGAATGGAATCAGATCGATAAGGCCGGTCACATCTATGGCGGGTATTTTCAAACTGTATGGGGTTATGAACTGCTGCGCTATTGCGGCCTGAGCAATAATCAATCTGCACTGATAGGAGCCATGCTGGGAATGTCCATACAGAGCTCGATCGAGGGTATGGATGGATTCTCTTCAAAATACGGAGCATCAAAGAGCGACCTGGGTGCAAACCTCACCGGTGCGCTGATAGCTGCTTCTCAATACTGGATGTGGGAAGAGCAGCGCATCATGCTGAAGTATGGATATGATGGCAATCACAGCTATCCCAAAGGCGAACTCGGTGAACGAGCCAGCGATCTATTCGGCGATGGCCCGCTGGATAAGGGACTCAAGGATTATAACAACATGACTTTATGGGCATCCGTCAATCCATCGAAGTTCTACCCGGGTATGTATCCTAAATGGTTATGCTATTCGATAGGCTATAGCGCAGAGAACCTCTATGGTGGCTTTGAAAATAAATGGATAGACAAAGACGGCAACAAACACGACCGTACTGACCTGCCACGGATGCGCGTACTGAATTTCTCTCTCGATGCAGACCTGCCGCAGCTGAGCAGTGGCAATAAAAAAGAACTGGCACTGTTTAAGATGCTCAATATCTTTAAGGTTCCATTCCCACGCATTCAGCACAAATGGGAAGCAACAAAATATGTAAACCCAAATGCTAACGGATGGGGCAGAGATGATTAGAGAGAGCTAAACTTTAAAATTAATTGTATTTTTACTATATGGTAGAAGAGGGTAACAAATTTAATGAGCCTGAAGCAATTTATGATGCTACATCTTCGAAAAAGAAGATTACTTTTTTCAACTCATTCGATGAAGCAGAGGAGTATAAATTGAGACAGATGGCTAAGCACAGTCATGAAGAAAGATTAAGTAATCTTGAGGTAATTCGTAAAAGAACATACATGCGGCCATTACTTTCCAATGGGAAATTACCTTCACTTGAGAGAGTAATTATTATAGTTAAAGGTTGAAGAATGAATTTTGAAAATGAATTTGAAGAAGTTCTGGCAGCATTTTACGAGTATAAGGTGAGCTATATGTTGGTAGGTGGCTATGCTGTCAATTTTCATGGGTATGAAAGAAACACAAGCGATCTCGATATATGGGTAAAATCGACACACGAAAATTTAGATAAAATTGCAGCAGCGTTAAATAAATTAGGGTTTGATAAAAGTTCTATAGATCATATCCGGAAATTTGATCTCACCAAGCCCTTCCTTTTTCATATTGGGAATGAGCCCCACGACATTGAGGTTTTTAACTTTGTGACAGGAGTAAAATACGAGGAGGCCGAGCCTCACAAAATATTATTTAATTACTCTTCTGAAATGCCGATATATTTTATCAGTATTAATGATCTTATCCTAAACAAAATGCTTTCGAATCGGACAAAAGATAAACTAGACGTAGAAATGCTTCAAAGGATTCAAAAGCTCTAAAATTACTTCACCCTCTTCGGGTTACTCTTTACGAAGTCGCCCCATCCGGATAATTTTTTGCCGGTAGACATGACAGAATTACTTTGGAAGTGATGACATACAGCAGCAGCGAGACCATCTGTGGCATCGAGAAACTTCGGCTGCAGGTCAAATTTGCATAACTGCTGCAGCATAGCGGCTACTTGTTCTTTGGTGGCGTTTCCATTGCCGGTGATGGATTGTTTTATTTTTTTCGGAGAATATTCTGTGACCTCGACTCCCTGTATGAGTGCCGTAGCTATAGCCACACCCTGTGCCCTGCCGAGTTTGAGCATGGACTGTACATTCTTGCCAAAAAAAGGAGCCTCGATCGCACAACTCACAGGTTCATATTGTTCGATCAGTCCTTTGACCTTTTCGGCTATGATCTTGAGGCGGTCGAGATGATCATCATACTTAGATAACTGTACCACACCCATGCTGATGAGCTTGATGCGCTGCCCTTCGACCTCGATCACTCCGTATCCCATCACGATGGTGCCCGGATCTATGCCCATGATTATCTTAGCCAATTTGGAATTGTTTTAGCATTTTTACCATCAGTAGATGAATACACCCGTATATCGCCGACTGCTCCTGGGGCTAAAAGTAGGCATTTCCTTTTTTATGTTGTTCGTGATATATCGCAAAGTATCAGGTGTGGAGCAGTTTGTCGGCTCACTTGATGCTTTCACCGGCAGGTTTCACGGCGGCAATATAGCCCTGATAGGTGTAGTGATGCTGCTCATGCCTCTCAACTGGTCTCTCGAAGCACTCAAATGGAAATTACTGCTCAAACATTCTGCACATGTCACACTAAGAGAAGCGATGCGCTCGGTGCTCGGTGGCTTGTCTATCGGCTTTGCTACTCCTGCCCGTATAGGTGAGTTCGCAGGCAGGGTGATGTTTCTGCACAAAGGCGAACGAGTGGACGGTATTTATCTCAGTGCCATAGGAGGTCTCGCACAGAGCATAGTGACTTTTTTCACTGCGCTATTCATGCTGCGTTTTTATAGGGGCAACTCTGAGGTCTTTTTCAGTGCATATAGCTATGTGGCTTTTGCCGTGTTGGCGCTGATCATGATCGTAGTATATATTTCTTTCGAGCAGGTGATGCTGTGGCTGAAAAAAAGCCAGCTTCATATCAGCGAGTATGTGATAGACGAAAGCAAGACCCCTCACCGAAATGATAAATGGCTTGTATTTCTCACCAGCATCCTGCGCTATGGGGTATATGTGCTGCAGTACTATTTGCTTCTAAGGTTTATCGGAATAGCTTCAAATGTTTTTGAAATGATAGCCGCAATCAGTCTCATACTATTCCTACAATCTGTTTCTCCCCTGATACCGCTCACAGATATGACCGTGCGTGGCGGCATAGCGCTGCTGGTGCTCAATAACTATGGCACAGATATGACGATGGGCATCTTTATGGTGCCAGTGATGCTTTGGGCCATCAATCTTCTCATACCCGCTATCATTGGTTATTTTTATATCTTAAAGTTGCAACCCGATGACACCATACAATGATGAATACTGGATGAGGCTGGCACTCAAAGAGGCCGGTTATGCCTATGAGGACGATGAAGTTCCCATAGGAGCTGTGATAGTCTGCAATAACAAAGTCATAGGCAAAGGCTACAATCAAACAGAACGGCTGAATGATGTCACCGCTCATGCCGAGATGATCGCCATCACCGCGGCAGCTAATTACCTCGGAGCAAAATTTCTCGAAGAGTGCACGCTCTATGTCACTATCGAACCCTGTCCTATGTGTGCCGCTGCGCTTCGTTGGGCACGAATAAGCAGGGTGGTCTATGGCGCAGCAGATCCTAAGGCAGGTTATTCTCAGTTTGGCAATAAGATGTTTCACCCCAAGACCGAGATCAGCCATGGCACTCTGGAGCATGATTGTGGTGTGTTCATGACAGAATTCTTCAGAGGAAAAAGAGAAAAGTGATGTAAGCTTAGATCTCGCTCTCAGCTATTGCCTCCAGATGTTTTTCTATTTCTACCTGAACCTGTGCAGGCATAGGCACGAGATCATAGCTGCCGACCTTGCGCAGATCAATGACCAGCTGACCTGTTTCACCCACATAAAACGGCCTTTGAAATTTCGCACCATAGATCAGGTCGCGGGCTGTATATGACATACGGATATAAACAGTCTGTGAGTAGGTCTCATCAAAACCCTTGAGCGTAATAAATGCCTCCACTTCTTTGTCTATCAGGTCCCGGGCACTCATGCCATACATCGGACTCTCTTCATCTATCACATGGTTGATGGTCCAGCTGGTAGGAAACATCGCTATCTTAGACAGCTCCAGATTAAGCAGCTTGAATCTTCTGTATCCCGTGCCTTCAGATTTATCGACCCAACTGAAATTTACGATCGCTTCCAGTTCCATGATATTTGAACTGCGTTGATTGGCTATCATAAACTGAAACGCTGTCATCTCTCCAAAGGGTGCTATGATGGCATTGGTGCTGAACTTGATCCTCGGCTTGGGTTTAGAAAATCGGCCATAGAGTGTGCCTGTGGCCAATGCAAAACTCATCAAGCCCATAAAAGCTTCGAGCGATGCGACAAAGTTGCTGAGAAAGGCCATAGGGCGCAATCCGCCATAGCCCACCGTTGTAAAGGTCTCATTGGAAAAGAAAAAACACTGCAGAAAATCATGTAGGCGGTCTACATGTACAATGCCTCCGATAGAATCTATACCTATGGCATAGTAAGCCAAAGCAAAAATACCATTGACCACGCCATAGAAAAGAAAAACCACCATCCAGTAGTGCTTCCATGATGTAGTGATGAGCCAGTGATAGAGATCAAAGTCTATAGCATCTCCGGTGATCCGTTTGATATTATAGCTGCCATCGAGATTGACGGTGCGCTGACGCCCCTGCTCTGCAGAGTGGTCGAGACCAATGTCTACTTTATTTCTGTTTCTGTTTATCCTGTCTCGTATCAGACTCATGGCTGTGATATTCTTTTACACTTGATCTCAAAGATAATTCAGTTTATGATTTAATCCCGTTTCTCGGAGAGAAGTTACTCAGCTGGATACAGGATGAATAAAATGAAAAAAATGTTTCTCATAGCACCCTTTAATGCAAAAAATACCGTTTTAGTATATGGATTCGATTTCTGCACTTAGCTTTGGTCTGTTTTTTCATAAATTAAACATAGTTTTAAATAATTTTTGCTTCTTCAGCGAGATTTTTAGTCATGAACAAAGGATACCCTATCAAAGAAATAGCGAAGGCCATGGGCGGCAAACTCACAGCCGGGGCTGGCGAGGAGGTAAACATATCTTACCTTCTGCTGGATAGCCGTAAGCTGCAGCAAGCAGTCGAGAGCCTCTTCTTTGCACTGCCGGGCAGCAGACAGGATGGGCATCAATACATAGATGATCTGGTAGCGAGAGGCGTTAGCAATTTTGTGGTTACAGATAGTGCATGGATAGACAAGTATCCTAAAGCAAATTTCATAGTGGTCAAAGACACGATCGCTGCACTGCAGAAACTGGCTGGCTTTCACAGAAAAAAATTTACCTGCCCGGTCATCAGTATCACCGGCAGCAACGGCAAAACCATTATCAAAGAATGGCTCTATCAGCTGCTCAACGAAGATTACAATATAGTACGCAGCCCAAAAAGTTACAATTCGCAGATAGGGGTGCCGCTGTCTCTATGGCAGATGAGCGAAGAGCACGATCTCGCCATCATAGAAGCGGGGATCTCAGAAAGCGGCGAAATGGAAAAGCTCGAAAAAATAATCCGCCCCACGATCGGTATTCTGGCTAATATAGGCGAAGCGCATAATGATGGCTTTCTGAATCTGAAGCATAAGACTAAAGAAAAGCTAAAGCTATTTACCCAGACTGACATTCTGATCTACTGCAAGGATCATGCAGAAGTCAATCAGGCAGTAGCGGAGATCAATGCGCTGAAAGGAGCGGATGCCATACGGACCTTCACCTGGTCACAGCACTCAGATGCCGATGTGCGGATCATCTCCCTGCTACAGCAAAACAACCACTCCTATATTTCGGCGCAATACAAGGGACAGGAATTTGATTTTGAAATACCATTCGCTGACAAGGCCTCTGTGGAAAATGCGATCCACTGTGCCTGCACACTTCTTGTTTTAAATAAAGATTACTCCGTGCTGCGCAACCGCATGCGCAATCTGACACGTATCGCTATGCGTCTGGAAATGAAGGATGCTATTAATAATTGTTCGCTGATCAATGACAGCTATAATTCGGATTTTGAATCGCTGAGAATAGCCATCGATTTTTTGCGACAGCAAAATCAGCATCCGCGCAAGACTATCATCCTCTCAGATATTCTGCAGAGCGGCAGAGGTGATATTTATACGGAAGTGGCCAAGCTGCTTAAACAAAATAATATTCACAGACTGATAGGCATCGGGCCCTCTATACAGCGCGAGAAAAAAGTATTCGAGCGCATCGAACTGGGCGAACTGATCTGCTACAACAGTACTGATGAACTGCTAAAAAATCTGGATACATCTATCTTTCATGATGAGGTCATACTACTCAAAGGGGCACGCTCATTTGAGTTTGAGAAAATAGCAAAACTGCTGGAGAAGAAGGCGCATCAGACCATGCTGGAGATCAATCTCAATGCTCTGGTCAATAATTTGAAAGTATATCAGTCACTGCTCAAACCCGAAACGAAGATGATGGCCATGGTCAAGGCTTTCAGCTATGGCAGCGGCAGCTATGAGATAGCCAATGTGTTACAATTCAATCGTGTCAACTATCTCGCCGTAGCCTATACAGATGAAGGTGTGGAGCTGCGTAAAAACGGCATCACGCTGCCCATCATGGTCATGAACCCTGAGGAGCGTAGTTTTGAAGCAATGATCACTCACGATCTGGAGCCTGATATTTACAGCCTGTCGCTGTTAGAGAAGTTTGTCGGAGTATTGAAACTGAAAAGAAATAAAACTGACCCGCATTATAAGATCCATATCGAAGTCGAAACGGGTATGAATCGTCTCGGCTTCGAAGCTGCGGATCTGAGCACACTGATAGATAAAATAAAGGCCTCAGAGTGTATAGCGATCGCATCTATCTTCTCGCATCTGGCGGCCAGTGAGGCTACGGAATATGATGAATTTACTAAAGGGCAGATAGCACGTTTCGAAGAGATGAGTACAGCTATCAAAGAGCACTTCAACTACAAGATCATCCGCCATATACTCAACTCAAGCGGTATAGCACGTCACACCTATGCCCAATACGATATGGTGCGCCTCGGTATAGGCCTTTATGGCCTCGACCCTACACCTGCAGTCCAATCGCGACTGCTGCCGGTTTCATCTCTCAAGACCACTATCTCTCAGATCAAACATGTCAAAGCAGGAGACTCTGTGGGCTATGGTCGAGTGGGAAAAGTGGAAAAAGACAAGACCATCGCCACAGTAGGTATCGGATATGCTGATGGACTGAACCGTAAGCTCAGCAATGGACGCGGACACATGCTAGTGAGCAATCAGCTGGCACCTGTGATCGGCAATGTATGTATGGATATGACCATGCTCGACATCACAGGTATAGAGCAGGTACAGGAAGGTGATGAGGTGACTGTATTTGGAAATAACCCGAGAGTAGAAGACGTAGCCAAAGCCTCTGAGACCATACCGTATGAAATACTAACGGGTGTATCGGCGAGGGTCAAGAGGGTATATTTTCAGGAATAATTAAAATTTTTCATCCCAGAAGAAATCACGTATCAGGCCATCCCAGGGTTCATCATACGTCACCAGTTCTATCAAGTCGATCCTGCCATTGGTAATATTTGTACCATCGATGAGGCCATCTTTCAATCCCTCCATCTTCAGATATCCGTTTGTGCTCAGGTGAAGTTTCTTTATATAGTCCAGAGAGTCGGAACCTTCTGTATAGCTAAGATAAATGCGCATAGCGGTACCTGTGGTTTTTCTTTCCTTCACCATCAGGTAAGGTATATGCTTTTTGATCTC
>CAIXBT010000277.1 GCA_903917755.1 uncultured Bacteroidota bacterium | reverse complement strand
CGCCAGCGGAGGAACCGGTCACGGCTATACCTACTCTTGGATACCTACAGTTGGTATTAGCAGCGCCTTAGTGCCTAATCCGGTATCTAATGCTACAGCCACTACTACATATACAGTGACAGTGGCTGATTCAAACGGATGCTCATCTTCGGCTGAAATAGTTCTTACAGTTCGTCCGGTTCCTACTGCAGATGCAGGCGCGGACAAGAGTATAACAATATGTGCTCATGATTCAACTTTCATAGGCAATATACCTGTAGCCAGCGGCGGCACAGCTCCTTACACTTATCAATGGACCCCAGCTGGCGGATTGAGTAGTACTACGGTTCCGAATCCGATCGTATCAGGGATCACTCAGACTACCTCATATCAGATCTTAGTGACAGATACCTTTGGTTGCAAAGCTACTGACAATGTGATCGTGAATGTCACGCAACAGACTCTGCAGGCTCAGGCCGGAAGCGTCAATGTGATCTGTGCTTCGGCTAATACACCGGTGACCATCGGTGGCACGCCGAGTGTGACAGGTGGCACAGGACCATATATCTATAGTTGGTCACCAGCTACCGGACTGAGCAGTACATCAGTACCTAATCCGATCGCTACGGTTTCCGCATCTACTACCTATTATCTCACCGTCACGGATGCTAAGGGATGTATATCTGTAGATTCAGTCAAGATCATTCAGAATCCTGCACCTACAGCTAATGCAGGCACAGATACCGCTTTATGTTTAGGCTTCGGAAAAACTCTCGGAGGCAATCCTACAGCTACAGGAGGTAAAGGGTCTTATCAATATTCATGGACGCCTACCATCGGCCTCAATGCTAATAACACAAGCAACCCTTCTGCATTCCCATCGATCACTACCACATATCAGGTGGTGGTCACAGACTCAAATGGATGTCAGGCCTCAGATGCCGTGACGATCACGATCAATCAGAATCCTACTGCAAATGCAGGTACTGATGTGATCATGACATCATGTATCGGAGATACTGCACAGATAGGAGGTACACCATCGGCTTCAGGCGGAGCAGGTGGCTATATCTATAACTGGTCACCTGCGAGCGGATTATCGTCTGCTTCATCTGCTAATCCATTTGTGACGGGTTTATCTACTTCAGCTCTCTATGCACTGACTGTCACAGATGCAAACGGATGTTCCGCATCTGACGCCATGCTGGTGAGTGTGACTCGTTCGAATCTCACGGTCAATGCAGGCAGTGACGTTAATATTTGCGCAGGAAATAATACCATCGTAACACTGGGAGGAAATCCGACATCGACCGGTGGTTCCGGGATCTATTCATACTCTTGGTCTCCTGCGTCATCACTGAATTCAACTGTCGTATCAAATCCATTTGCTACACCTTCTGTCACCACCGGATATTCTGTGACTGTGACTGATAGCAGAGGATGTACTGCTACTGATTCAGTAGTTGTGATCGTACACGCTGCACCGATAGTCAGTGCCGGTACTGATACGACTGTGTGTGCGGGCAATGCAGTGGCAGTGGGTGGGAATCCTACCGCATCAGGCTCCTTACCATTCACATATTCATGGGCTCCATCTGCAGGTGTCAGCAATACAACTGCATCTAATCCAGTTATCACGGCTGCAGCCAGTACTATCTATACGGTAGTGGTCAGTGATGGACATGGATGTACGGCTTCAAGTCAGGTAGCGATCACAGTACACCAAAATCCAATAGCCAATGCGGGACCGGATAAGACAATGGTGGCTTGTAACGCTGATAGTGTTCGCATAGGCGGCACTCCTTCAGCGAGCGGAGGCACAGGACCATATATTTATGCATGGTCTCCGGCCACAGGTGTTTCTTCGGCCAGTGCGCCAAATCCTTATGTTTCTCATCTGGGTTCATCGGCTAACTTTACGCTTCTAGTGACTGATCAATATGGCTGTTCAGCTTCAGATCAAATGAATATAGCCGTCACTAATAGTACTCTGTTTGCTGATGCAGGTAATAATGTAACTGTGTGTCAGGGTGCATCAGGGCTGGTGATACTAGGTGGTATACCTACAGCATCCGGTGGTACACCTTCTTATACATACGCATGGTCACCTGCTGCAGGTCTGAGTTCCACTACTTCTCCAAATCCGGCAGCTTTGCCAAGTCGTACCACATTATATACTCTCGTGGTAACGGATGCTGCAGGATGTATAGCTACAGACACGGTTGATTTCATAGTCAATCCTAAACCGGTAGTGAATGCAGGACCGAATGATACCGTTTGTCAGGGAATATGTGTAGCCATCGGAGGAACTCCTACTGCTGATGGAAGCCCGGCATCCAATACCTATAACTGGGCACCTGCATCTACTCTGAGTGACCCGGCTGCGGCCAATCCAACAGCATGTCCGATCACAACGACCAGATACAATGTAACAGTGACCAATCAATATGGTTGTACAAGTACTGCCGGTATGACCGTCAAGGTTAATGCAAACCCTACAGTCAATGCGGGTGCTGATCAGACCATAGTGACCTGTCCGAATTCATGTATCACTATAGGTGGCTCACCGAGTGCCACGGGTGGTACAGGGCCTTATACTTATAACTGGTCACCTCCATTATTCATGGATAGTGTTTCGATCTCTAATCCTACGGTTTGTAATCCGAAAGAGCCAATGGTATATGGCCTCGTGGTCACCGATGCAAACGGATGCACAGCCATTGATGAGATCTCAGTCACGCCGGTATCAAGTACATTGACAGCTGATGCCGGACCAGATAAAACAGTCTGTGCCGGACAGAATACATGTATCACGATAGGTGGTACACCTTCTGTGATAGGCGGTTCTGCACCGTATACTGTAAGGTGGTCTCCGGGCACATACTTCTGCGGTAGCAATACGGTCACTAATCCGCAGGTCAATCCGGTCAGTTCGACTACCTATACATTGTTTGTCGTAGATGCTCTGGGATGTACATCCAATGATACCGTGGCTGTCTATGCTAATCCTACGGTCACAGCTATAGTTCGTCCTGATACATCTGTTTGTTCAGGTTCATCGGCTATACTCGGAGGAAATCCGATCACAGGTGGTGGTGGTACTCCACCGTATACATATTCATGGTCACCGACCCTGGGTATCAATAGTACGACGGCCAGCAATCCGACAGTTACCACATTGGTCACTACTTCATATTGTGTGACCGTGACAGATTCTGTAGGATGCTCTTCTTCTGCCTGCCAGGCAGTGATTGTAAGCGCACCATTGCTCGTAGATGCGGGTCCAGACAAAACGATCAGCGGATGTCCTAATGCGACCGTGGTGATCGGAGGCTTCCCGGCTGTGAGAGGAGGATCAGGCAATTATATCTACTCATGGACACCAGCTGCAGGACTGGATAGTGCGCAGATTCCTAATCCACGTGTGCAGAACCTGACCACATCCACTGTATTTACTTTGGTGGTCACAGACAGGCAGACGGGATGTTCTTCTTCAGATCAGGTGATGGTCACGGTTAGTAATTCTACTCTGACTGTCAATGCCGGTTCTGACCAATTCTTATGCTATGACAATAGCACTGGTATTCAGATCGGTGGTATACCTACAGCGAGCGGAGGTCAGGGGCCATATGTATATCATTGGAGTCCTGCACTGGGACTGAGCGATACGGCAGCGGCTAATCCTATCGCTAAGCCATCGGCCACTACCACTTATGCACTCTATGTCACAGATGCACTCGGTTGCTCATTTGCAGATACTGTGCGTGTGACTGTAGTGCAGAAAACTACCGTCAGCATCATAGGCCTCAATACCAAATATTGCCTGAACGCAGGAGTTGTAAATCTTGTAGGTACACCTGCGGGTGGTACATTCAGTGGTCCGGGAGTAGTAGGTACTACATTCCAGCCTCTGACAGTAGGTGTGGGTCGCTGGTGCATCACATATTCATATAAAGATGCCGTGTAAGGTTGCGTGAGCGATACTGTGGTTTGTGTCACGGTCGATTCGCTGGCAGCATTGGCAGTAAGCGGATATAGCAGTTCATACTGCCATCTGGATAGCGCTGTCACATTGGTCGCTTCACCTCCGGGAGGTACATTCAGCGGTACCGGTATTTCAGGAAATATTTTCAACCCTGCTAATGCCAACTCAGGTAATAACATCATCACTTACACTTATATCGATACTGTATTCGGTTGTTCAAACAGTATGCAGTTTTCGATCAATGTAATAGATGTACCTGTAATGAGTATCGCTGCATCAGACAGTCTGGTCTGTCCGGGGGCTAATGTCAATCTCTCTGCTCAGTATAGTACGGATGTATTTAATATCGCATGGTCAGATGCCAGTGGCAATACAATCTATTCGGGCCTCAACGGTTTTACGGTCAATCCATCACTTACCAACCATTGCTTTATAGCTACAGCCGTCAATACAACAGGATGTGTGACCAGAGATACACTCTGCATACAACTCCTCAACTGCTACATCAAAGCAGTGGATGTGCCATGTGATGCGGACTCTGCATATATGAATAGCCCGGTCACCATCAAGGTGGTCAATAATGACACATTACCGGCTTCAGGCACTGATACGATCATCACGATCAGGACAGGCCCGATCACCGGTACGGCAGTAGTCAACGGCGATCATACGATCACTTATACACCTGCATTTGATTTCTCGGGCAATGTTGAATTTGTCTATCAGGTTTGTATAGAGGTCAAGGGATATACGGTATGCGATACGGCCAGTGTGTGTGTCACAGTAGTAGATACGACCATACATTGCCATTTCCCTAATACCATCACTCCTAATAATGACGGGGTCAATGATGAGTTTCAGATATCATGCAATGATGAATATCCGAATGCAGAGATCAGGATCTATGACAGATGGGGTGCAGAGGTGTTCCGTAGTATGGGCCATTACCTGAATGATTTCAAAGGATACAATCAGCAGGGCATCATGCTGCCGGACGGCACTTATTTTTATATGTACTATTATAATAACGGAACGAATAAGATGAAGGCAGGTTTTGTGGATATACTCCGATAGACAGTTTTCATTTTTAAAATAAATTATCAATTAAATATAATTCATGAAAAAGATAATAGCAGCGATAGTGCTTTTGACCTGTATGTTGGGTGCCAGGGCGCAACAGGATCCGGCCTATAGTATGTATGTCTTCAATGGACAATTCATCAATCCTGCCTATTCGGGAAGCCACGAAGTAGTGAGCCTTATGGCTATCTATCGCCAGCAGTGGGTGGGTCTGGATGGAGCACCGAGTACCGGCAATATCAGTTTGAATATGCCATTGAGACGGGAGCAGTATGCTATCGGACTGATGGTCTCAAATGATAAGATCGGACTAGGCAATACATTCAGCTTCACTCCGTCTTTCGCATACAGGATCAAGATCAAGAAATCTAAGTTATGCTTCGGATTGCAGGGCTCGTTTGCGTATTACTATCGTAACAACTCAAAGTCTGAACTGCCCAGTACCACACCGGATGCTACTACATCGATCAATACCAATTTATTCGTGCCCAATGTTGGGTTCGGTATATACTGGTATGGCAAGAATTATTTCGTGGGGGCATCCGTACCCCACCTGATGCCTTCATCTCTGGGTGATAAAGTGGGAGTGCTGAGTTATAATAGTGTGCTGGCCAGAGTGTATAATTATTATGTCTTCACTGCAGGCTATGTAGTGGGCAAGGATAATGCATCGGTAAAATTCAAACCCAGCATCCTGATGAAATGGCAGCAGGGACTACCGAACAACATTCCTCAGTTCGATCTGAATCTGGCTTTGCTGGTGATAAACAGAATGTGGATCGGGGCTTCCGTACGTACCTCTGGCAATGCCTATACTGCCAGTGGGGCACCCTTGAAGTTCGGACCGGAGTCTCTGGCGGGATACGTGCAGGTGAGAGTGACTCCGCAGTTGCAACTGGCATACTCATATGATGCTACTCTTTCAAATCTGCGTAATGCTAATTCAGGAACACATGAGATAATGCTGGGTTATGATTTCTGGTATAATAAGAGACGCTTTGTGACCTCACGTTATGTCACCTATTTTTAAACCCAATTTTGAAAATTTCAGTTAAATAAATTTTTATGAAGATCAGGCGAATTGTTACGCTATTGTGTTTGTTGATGATCATTTCCATTGTTTCGTTTGCAGGCAATTCAAACGCTACTAATCTGGGCGATCAGTATTACAAGCAGTTTGATTTTAAAATGGCGCTGGCCTCTTATCAGAAGGCGCTGAAGCAGGACAAAAACAGCACGTACCTGACGCAGCGTATAGCTGACTGCTACAGATTGATCAACGATTGGGCCTCTGCTAAACCATACTATGCTGAACTCGTATCTCACAACAGGATAAAACCCCAAAACTATATCTACTATGCGCAGGCATTGCGGGAAGGGAAAGATTATACCCAGGCGAAAGTATATTATGCTAAATATCTGGAAGTATATCCAGAAGACAGCAGTGTGAGAGAGCAGATCAACTGGATAGACCGCACTCAGGAGCTAATGGTCAGTCATGTGGTATATGATATCACCAATATGAAGGATATCAATACCCCTTATTCTGAGTTTGGTGTTACGTTTTACGGGCTGAATGATATTTATTTCTGTTCTAACCGTAAGCCTGATAATTATGTGAAGCGTACGGATAGCTGGACCAATAATCCCTTTTTGAAAATATATGCGGCACAGGTCATAGATAGTTTGGGAACTCTTAATAATGTGTCTCCACTGCCCAGTTCGATCGTCAATCAAAAGTATCATGCCGCGGCACCCTGCTATAATGAAAAGCTGGATGAGTTATATTTTGATCAGAGCAATTATGATGGCAAACGTGCTTTCTTTTCGGCAGATAAAACTGTAAAACTAAAGATCTACAAAGTGGCATATTCGCCTGATGCAGATAAATGGGATGGTGAATTAAAAGAAGCAGTTCCGTTCAATAGCAGAGAGTATTCTGTATGTCATCCATCACTCAACAAAAAGGGTGATACACTATATTTCACCAGCGACATGCCCGGAGGATACGGACGCGCTGATATTTATCTTTCGGCCCGTCAGCATGATGGTGGATGGGGCCCGCCTGTCAATCTTGGGCCCGGTATCAATACATCTGGTGATGATATGTTCCCATTCATAGCTGCGGATGGTACCCTTTATTTCTCTTCTAACGGGCACGTAGGGATAGGCGGTCTTGATATATTTTATTCCAGATTTCAAAAGGGCGAGTGGACCACTCCGACCAATCTGGGCGCACCCATCAATAGCAATATGGACGACTTTGGTTATGTGATCAGGAGCAATAATAAAAGCGGGTACTTCTGCTCAAACAGGAATGGTGGTGCGGGTGACGATGATATCTATAGTTTCGTGAGAATGGGTATCAATATCAGTGGAATAACCGTGAATGGCAATACAGGAGACTCGATATCAGGTGCCACTGTCGAAATGAAACTCAATACACAAAAATTAAGAGCGACATCAGGCCGTGATGGCAGCTTCAGCTTTAATGCTCAACCTAATTTCAATTACACTTTCACAGCCAAAAAAGAAGGCTTTCGTGAAGCTAATATCGATTTCATGATCACCGATAGCACACGCTATGTGCGCATACCTATGTATGCGGACAGCAGCACACTGGAAGTAGTAGTGCTCGACAAAAAAACGCATAGTCCTATCGATAGCGTGCAAATGAAACTGACCAAACAACCCGGCCCCGGCAGTCAGGTCAGCTATACAAACAAAGAGGGCAAAGGTTCATTTGCCATAAATCCCAATAGCAATTACAAACTCGATGCCTATAAAGAAACAGGTGATTCGATGGAGAAATACTTAAGAGTCACTAAAGATATTTCAACCAAGGGAGCTCCTCCAGTGATATCAGAAAAAGTGGAGCTCGATAAAGTGAAGAAAAAGGTTCCTATCAAGATCGAAAATATTTATTACGATCTTGACAAATGGGATATACGCCCGGATGCCGCTATCGAGTTGAATAAACTGGTCAAGATACTGATGGATAACCCTACTATGGTGATCGAACTTTCTTCTCATACAGATTGCCGTGGAACGAGCGAGTATAATTTGCTGTTGTCTAAACTGCGTGCACAGTCTGCCGTAGAGTATATCAAGTCTCAGGGTATAGACCGCGCCCGAATGTCGGCGGCAGGATATGGAGAAAGCAGACTGGTGAATAATTGCAAATGTGAGGATAACTATGAGGTGCCTTGCAGCGAAGTACAACACCAGGCCAACAGAAGAACTGAATTCAAGATCATGAAGTTCTGAGAGGTCGGATAGACAATTTCAAATTAGTCTTGCCACCATACCATTTTTTCTTCGGCATCTATTCATTCGGGATTTCCCCAGGTGTCGTCTGGCATAGCCGAGCAACCGCGGAGAAACGGACGTGGGTAGACCTTTCACCACAGATTCCAAACCTTTAACCTCATAGAGTGTTTATCAATATTGAATGATTGTGACAAAATGCTTACGATAAGCAGGCTTGTGTTCAAATACATGATCTTTTTCATAATAAATTGATCAGCTGAATGATATGACCAATCATTAAAAAACATAAATTTGTCAATAAGAAATCATCCTAAAAAGCATATATGAAACCACAGTATGACGTAATAATCTTAGGCGGCGGTCTCGCAGGGCTTACGCTCAGTATCCAGCTCAAACGCGAGAAACCTGATATCTCCATTCTGGTTTTGGAAAAACGTCCCGGCGATGCCCCTCTGGCGGCTTTCAAGGTAGGTGAGTCCACCGTAGAATTGGGTAGTTATTATCTGCGCCATGTGATCGGGATCAAAGATTACCTCGAGGAGCATGAGCTACCGAAAATAGGCCTGCGATTCTTTTTCAAATCAAAAACAAAAGGAGACATCAGCTCAAGGGTAGAACTGGGCGCACGTGGCAAGCTCCCCACACCGAGCCATCAGCTCGATCGCGGTACGCTTGAAAATCACCTGACCAAAGTAACCCGCTCACTAGGCACAGAAGTGATACTCGGTGCGATAGTCAAAGACGTTGACTTCGGCTCAGAGGCACATACCGTCAAATACAAACTGGATGGCGAAGAAAAAACTGCTACCGCCCGCTGGGTGGCAGATGCAGCCAGCAGAGCCAGTCTGCTCAAACGTAAACTTGGGTTTCAGAAGCCTATAGATCATGCTGCCAGTGCCGTATGGTGGAGACTGAAGGGAGTGATCGATATTGATCAGTGGTCAGACAATCTGGAGTGGAGAAATCAGCTGGAACCCAAACTGCGCTATCTGAGCACAGTGCACTTTCTCGATAACGGATACTGGGTATGGGTCATTCCGCTAGGCACCGGCAATACAAGCATCGGTATCGTGACCGATCCTGCCATACACCCTATGGAAACATATAACAGCTACGAGAAAGCCATGAACTGGCTCAGTATAAATGAACCTCTGGCTTATGAAAAACTTAGCGCAGAGACCCCGAACCTGATGGACTTTATGATCCTGAAACACTATGCGCATCATAGCGGTCGACTCTATTCAGCAGAAGACCGCTGGGGTGTGACCGGTGAGGCCGGGGCATTTCTCGATCCGTTTTATTCGCCGGGTACTGATCTTATCTCATTGTGCAATACACTACTCTCAGACCTGATACTTAGAGACCTCAGACAAGAAGATATAGATCTGCGCGCGAAGGTCTATGAGCAGTCTTTTCTATCGCTGATCGACAACTGGATTCCGATCTATCAGAGCAAATATCCCCTGATGGGTACCACGCAGATCATGCCTATCAAGATATGCTGGGACTGGGCCATATATTGGGCGGTCACTTCACTGCTTTTCACCAATAAGGCTTTCACAGATATCAATATGCTCAGAAAACTTTTCGCCACAGAAAATGGAGCAGGTGTGAAATTCGGCAAGCTGAGCGGCATCATGCAGAACCTTTTCCTCGAATGGATGCCATATGATACGGAGATATTCACAAACAAATATCTCGACCCTCTGGAGCTGAATTTCATGCGAGAATTTCAGGCAGGCATCGAGGTCAAACATGAGCCGGGTGAATTGCTTGAAAAAATAGAAGACAACATGAGAAAGCTGGAGCAAGTGGCTGTCGCGATATTCCAGAAGGTCAGCACACAGGTCAAAGGCACTCCTGCAGATATGAAAGTGGATCCCTATAAGATCACACTAAAAGACGGTGTCGATGTGACCGAAAACGGTATCACACCTGATCAAAGTATCAAAGATGATGTAAGCATGTTCTGGTTTTATAAAGAAGAATATGCCAATTGATACTGTCATAGCCACGATGGCTAAGATCAGGAGTATACATGAGGATGCACAGCTGTTCGCATTTTCCGAACTAAATGACGACGCTCTTATAGCCTATCTCGAGACTACTGATGTTTCGTTTCGTTCCATTGCCTACGAAGGGGCGTCTATGGCACGTGGCCTTTTAGATATTTCTAAAGGTACTTCCTTAGATCATTGGTCTGCATATTTGATGCGCACCGGCGATCATGCCATTCAGGTTTATATAGGATTAGGCTGGGCACTTGCTCAGAGGCAGGCTCCGATTTCCTCATTTATTAAGGACCTGTCACCTCTTGTGCAGGCCAGAGTGTATGATGGCTACGGCTATTATGAAGGTACGTTTAGAAACAGGACAAGCGTGCGTGATAAAATAATACCTGAAGAAATAAAAGGTAATGATATCCATGCTTACGATCAGGGTGTGGGGCGCTGCCTGTGGTATATGTCCAAAGGCAACACAGTACAACTCCTGAAACTAATTGAAGGCTTCTCCGATAGCCGAAAACCCCATCTATGGAGAGGGATCGGCATTGCTGCGGCATATGTGGGCGGCATGGATGCATCTATGCTTATCTCACTTCTGAATGTAGCTTCACCCTATCAGATCCAACTGGCTACCGGGGCTGTTTTGTTAGCGAGGGCGAGGGCTCATGCCGACACTCCCAATTCTGATGCTGAACTGACTTGTCGCTCATGGTGTCATATCTCAGCAGATGAAGCTGTCGATCTTATGGATAAAACAGAACCCAAACCAGCTACGGCTCCTGATTCATACATTTTTTGGATAAGCAGGATAGAGGATACAATCAGACAATCCGTAAATCTGTAAATAACTTATGGCTCTACTTTGCTCACCGGCACATCGCCCTCGGCAGAGCCCCATGACTGATTCGGAGTGGCACTCATGGTAAATTCTATCTCTCCGCCTTTCATCATGTCTGTATATGTCAGATAGCTTTTGGTATAGTTTGAGCCATTCATTTTCGCAGAACTGATATAGACATTGCCCGGTTGATTATTGAGGGTTTTAATAGTGAAGGTCTTGCCACTTTCAAAATGCATCACTGCCTTATCTACCAATGGTGAACCGATGGCGTACTGATCACTACCGGGACAGACAGGATAGAAACCTATAGCGCTAAACACATACCATGCACTCATCTGTCCGCAGTCATCATTGCCTTCGAGGCCGTCGGGCTGATCGCGATAGAGGTTTTTCATGATATACCTGATGCGCGATTGCGTCTTCCATGGCTGACCTGTGTAGTTATATTCATAGGCTATCTGATGGCTTGGTTCATTGCCGTGTGCATACTGACCCACCAGGCCTGAGACATCAGGTTGCTTTCTGCCATGCAGCACAGATGAGGTATTAAAGAGTGAATCAAGAAAGGTTGCCATTCGTTCTTTGCTGCCGAGCATCTTCATCTGTCCCGATATGTCCTGCGGCACATAGAATGAGTACTGCCAGGCATTGCCTTCGGTATATCTCAGATTGATGGCATAGGGATCAAAATGGCCTTCAAATTTTTTCTGTCTGGCACGCATGAATCCGGTCACACTATCCAGCAGATACTGATAGTTCCTTGCACGTTTATTAAAGAGATTATAGTCATCCGTTTTGTTGAGCTTCTTAGCCATCTGCGCGATACACCAGTCATCATATGCGAACTCAAGCGTTCTGGAGACACTCTCGCGTCCGCTGCGGTAGCGTATATATCCATACTTGCCATAGTCATCCCATCCGATGGCATAGCGATACAGAGAAACGATCTGTGAGATAGTCCTGCCCTTACGATAGTGATAGATCTCTTTGCGGGTGGACAAGGCACTCTTCTTCATCGCCTCCAGTGCTTTATTTGCATCGAAACCGCTTATGTCTTTTTGAAAAGCATCATTGATCACAGAGACTGAGTGATAACCGATCATACAGTTGGTCTCACAGCCTCCCAGCTCCCATACAGGCAGCAGCCCGCCCTGCTCATACATAGAGAGAAATGAATTGATAAAATCGCCTGTCCGTTTTCTGTCAATGAGTGTGAGCAATGGATGCAGCGCACGATAGGTATCCCAGATCGAGAACACAGTATATTGCTCATAGCCTCTGCCTTCGTGAATCTTCTGATCCTGACCGCGATATTTCCCGTCCACATCCTGATAGAGATATGGCGAGGTCATGACATGATACATAGATGAATAGAAGGTCCTCATCACAGCTGTATCACCGCTTTCGACAGATATCTTAGCCAGCTCTTTATTCCATGAGTTTCGGGCCTGCTCGCGGATCCGGTCAAACTCCCAGCCCGGCTGTTCGGCTTCGAGATTCTTCCTTGCACCCTCCACACTCACTGCAGAGATACCTACTCTGGCATAGATCACTTCTCCTTCGGTAGTTTCAAAACTGACATATGATTTCAGTAAAAGACCTTTGGCATGGCGGCATTTGCCTGACAATACTCCACCTTTTGAGATACCGGCTTTTTTAAATGGTTTTGAAAATTGTATCACGAAATACACATGCTGCTTATCTGCCCAGCTCTGACTGTATCGATGCCCGGTTATCTCTCTGTCGCCATTGATGCTGATCTCGCCTGCTTTGACCATGTCACGATGATTGAGATCAAGTATGATGTTAGACTGATCTGATCTCGGGAAAGTATATTTATGCAATCCTGTTCTTTGGGTCACTGTCAGTTCGGCTTTGATGTGGTGCTTGTCGAGCATCACACTGTAATACCCGGGAGTAGCGGTTTCATTGCGGTGAGAGAAATGGGATGCATAATTTTTGTGCCCGAATCTGATCTTGCCTGTGGTGGGCACCAGCAGTACATCTCCATAATCCGAACATCCGGTACCGCTAAGGTGAGTGTGCGAAAATCCGTATATCAAGCTGTCAGAATAATGATAACCTGAGCAGCCGTCCCAGCCATGCAGTCTTGTGTCAGGACTGAGTTGCATCATTCCAAAGGGCACTACCGCACCGGGAAATGTATGGCCATGCCCGCCCGTGCCCACGAAGGGGTCTGCATAGCGTGTATAGTCCTGTGGCAAAGCAGATGCACTCAGAAAACAAAAGAATAAAATAGAGATAAGATTTTTCATGATGAAACCGGATATTATGTATTTAAACATACTAAAAAAGGTTGCCATTTTCATGACAACCTTTCAATTATAGAAACTGATATTGTATTACTGAAGTATCATCATCCTTCTGGTCTTGACGAACTCACCGGCTTTCATCTGATAGAAATAAACGCCTGATTGGAGATTATCCTGTTCGAATGAAACGCTGTGATTGCCTGCCGCCTGCATACCATTCACCAGTTCTCTGATCAGTCTGCCTGATTCATCATAGAGGGTGAGGGTCACTTGCTGTGCCACCGGAATGGTATACTCGATATTTGTGGTTCTGCTGAATGGATTAGGAACGTTTTGCAACAGACTGAATCCATCCGTATAGTTCAATGCATTAACACCTGTAGAAGTTTGCACATTGATCACATAAGGCGCTTCAACCTTGGCCACTACAGTATCAGGGGCCACAGAGATCGGTATATAATTAGGTACATACTCAATATCGTTATCCGTATCATATACCTTAAAGGTCAGCGGCTGATTAGCATTGGCTGTATCTCCATGAATGGTAATGAACACACGATACAGATTCATCGATGCCAGAAACTCAGGTTGTGCAGTTCCCACACACAGGTTATTGGCGAATGCTCCTACCAGATAGTGGCTCTGCGTGGTTGAGATTCCATTAAACTGAAGGTCGGCTGTCACTGTCATGTTTTGCTGGAATAAGTTATCATTCACATTCCAGTTTGGCAGACTCCTGTCTGGCGGGATCACAAAGTTGAAGGCATTGACCGTTCTGAGTTTGTATCCTTCTCCCGGATACATATTATTCAGACTACCGGCCCAGCTGCCCGCATTGAATTGGCTGAACTGAGTTTCTGATTTCAGGATATCTCCGTCTGATGCATTTACATTATGCAGGAACGCTGACGCTGATGCTATCCTCTGACGAGGGAATCCCACCCAATTCCAGCCGGATGCGATCTGAACGAGAGTTGTATCCGTGATCAACTGACCGAGGAAATGCAAAGTGTCAGGATGATCAAGCAGGATCATATAGCTGCTATTGGTATTGAATGCTGACAGCGCACCTTTCCAGCCATCGGCGGGAGTGGTATACTGAGCATAGGTATTCTGTGTTTTGACCACAGCACCGTTATTGCCGGTTATACTGCTGAGTACATTCTTAGGGCTCATATCAGGAGCAGTGACATTGAGTGAAAACCAATTCCACCCCGGTACGAAAGCAATGGTCTGATATACTCCTGATGCATGCAGGATATAAGGCGCCGCCGGCTGTCCGATACTGCCATCAGTGATGAAAGGCAGATGTTCTGCAGCCTGATATTCGATGCCCGGCTGTGCATCCCACATTCTGAATGTAAAGGTATCGCCCACAGAGTTGTTGCTATATGCCGTGAGAAAAGCCACATACGTATGTGAGGTCGGATCGTAAGCGATATTGCCTACCCCTCTGCACTGATTGCCTACGAAGGCAGCGATCATATCTCTCGTATCTGTAGAGAGCGGAGCATTGAGAGAAGTAGTGCTGTAATTCGTAGTGATATTCATACTATACTGGAAGTTGCTTGGATTGACTGTCCAGTTAGGATTCGGTTTCACTACATCGAGATTGACAAAAAGATAAACCACTTTGCCATTTGCCAATGCTATCACAGTGTCAGAGTAAGAACCCGGATTCAATGAATTGGATACGGTAAAAGGTATAGCCAATTGTGAAGGGCTGTTTGGTGTACCGTTATTGATCACATAGTTGGCCACAGGAGATGTAGACAGCCATGACGGAATGTGAATCAATGTAAAAGTATCCTGAGGGCCGGTGTTATACATAGTGGCGGTGACATTGGTACTGCTGCCTGTCACAGCAGTGACATTAATATTGGCAGGGTTCCAATATACTTTAGAGCGACTCACCATAAAGCTCCACACGATCGGCTGCTGAAGCGAATTACCAAAGATGTCATACACATTATTGATAGTGCATGTCAGTGTCACATTCTCCAGACTGTCTATCAGCGACGGAGGATTAGTATAAATGATCAGGGTATTGCCGCTGCATGTCACAGAGTCCGGTATCACCTGTCCGTTGTCACTTCTCACCAGTGAAGAATATATCGGAGTATATGTGGCAGCCTGAGCACAGTTTATGGCACCGTTGAAAGTCACCGATATATTGCTGTTTATATTCAGCACCCCGTCTGCAGGAGATGGTGTACCAAAGAGAGAAAGACTGCTGCGATCTATCGTACCTGACAGTGTAGCAGAATAGGTCCTGCCACCCGGCTGTGAACCGCAGTTAGAATAGGCCCTGAGTTCATAAGCTCCGTCAGGGAGCGCGCTGACATTAAACAGGAAGTTGTAGTATGGTGTATTGAGCAAAGCCGCAGGGATAGGCGGATTGGTAGCCGGTAGCCATGTGCCTCCGGGCTGACGATATTCCAAACCTATGCTGATCAGATTGCTATCGCTGGAGTTATATCCCGAAAAGATCACCAGCAGTGAATCATGACTGGATGCATTGACCAGCCAGTTGTCTGAAGGTGTATAAATACCAATAGGACTGCATGTGCTCTGGAAGTGAGCTTCAAAAGTGATGGTATTGCCTTCACCACCATCGCATGGCGAATATGCCGACACCTGAAGGCCATTATAGTCAGATGCAATAGGTCCGGGTGCTACCGTGAGTATAACAGGCAAGTCCGTACCGGCCGCTACGGTGAAGCTGGCAGGAGAATTATTGATCTGCTGACCGCCTATCGAGATGATGGCTCCGTCCGGATTGCTCTCCGGTACTGCTGATATGCTGTATGTCCTGGTCTCCTGACTTTCGCTCAGGTTCACTATGTGTGCAGTATAGTTTGCTGTTTGATTGATCGGCACATTGGCTACTGCATAGTTATCGAGGAACAGATCCACAGAGTCACGTGCCTGTGTACCGGCCTCATGCGGACATGCACTGGTACCTGCCACTATGCCGAATGCCGGGGTCCCGTATACATTATCCGTTTTCACATCCACACTGAAGAAGTCTCCTACATTATCATCTTCTAAGTGATAACCGATAGTTTTCACCACATTGATGTCTGTTGAATTTGTCTTATTGACATTCCACTGGAAGTTTGCTTTGACCCCAAGTGAGGTATTGGCAAAACCCGATATATCCCCGAAGAATACACCCAGGCCCAGATCCGCATTTACAAAAATACTATAGTTGTAGGATGAATTGCTGTCTGCACCGCTGGCAGTAGTATTGTCGTACGGTGCACCTGCACTGAAGGAAACATTCTGTACGAAAGTAGATGTGGTATCACGGTTGCGGGTGTTTTTCTGAAGCACCTGATTCCAGACATCGATATATGATTGGATGAGCTGAATGGTATCTCCTGTCGACAGTGATTTAAGTAGCTGCAATTGCGGTATCAATGTCTCACGAATGTGTTTCACTGTATAGATATAATTGGTCGCAAGTCCGTTGGCACCCCATGCCAGCTGCGTATCGCGCACTACCTGACAGTTTTGGAGTTCTATCACATCTGTGAGGGCATATATCATATTGAATGAACCGCCTACTATCACGTCTCCTTCAGGTCCCACATAGTCTGTGGTAGCTGAGGTAGATACCTGCTGGTGTGCGGTGAAAGTAGTGGTAGTAGAAGTAGTGCTGGTATTAGTACGTCCTGAAGATATATCGGCAGTGATCTCAGCACCGGCGCCAATGGTGATACCGGTGAATGGTATCGGCACACCTGCACCGATCTTGGCATCCAGATAGATCCCTGCTGAGCCTCCGTACTGATAAGCAGTGGAATAATTATACGTAGCTGTTGAATCTTTGGCCAGAAAACTATAGCTCGCATTGCCCGGTGGATCGTGCAGTACAAAGAACGGCAGTTCAGGTGTCTTGGTCACAAAGGTTTGTGTGTGCGGTTTGTGTCCCGTTACTAATACCTGCTGACCCCAGTTGGCAGTAGAGTTGCCTACATGTGCAAAGAACTGCAACAGCTTCAGATATGGTGAGGCGATATTAGGAGAGCCCGGCACCACGGTATAGTAATAAACGCCGTTATAGAAATTGACCGTCTGTGCTGCGCCTACATCACTCACATCATCATATATGACCAGCTGACCGGAGTCGACCGGACAGGTAGTAGAGTCAAAGGCATAAAATTCGTTGATGGTCACTCTCAGTTTGGTGTTATTTCCCTGATCGAGTATATATCCGTTATTGACTGAAGGGCAGGTAGTGGACAGAGGGAAATTCACCACATTGACATGTACGATGCCATGATAAATGAAGTCTGCCCTATGCTCGAGTTGTATCCTGTTATTGAGCGTGTCTATCGTCGTGTCACTGTGTGCGGGGATGATATTGATCTGTCCTGTCAGGAGCGTATCGCGGATGGCCGGCACTACGGTGATGACCGTATCAGTATGAGTCACCGTAGCTGAGTCTCGCGTGGTCAGATCTACCGATATAGGGCTGCTGAAAGCTGTATTAATATTAGGGTCCGGCGCTGTGGGCGAAGAGTAAGCACTGAGGAAAGTCACCACATATGGTTGCGCCGGTATAACGAGAAACTGCGATACATTGCCTGACAGCGGGTCCTTGATGGTATCCGTCACATAGCTGTAATAACCATTATCAGAAGCTATGCTCACCACAGCGTGATGTGCTACCTGATTGTGACAGCCGCCCTGCAGCGATATGAAAAGCGTATCTCTGGTCACATCCGTAAAATTGACCCCGAAGGAATCGGCAGTGACATGTATCACCACAGAGTCAGGTGAAAATTTATGCCCGCTAAATACCGGTCTGAATGTATATGTTCCTTCCTGCTGTATGGCAAAACTATATTGCCCGTTTGCATCGGTCACACCACTGGTCGGTACGCCATTATTATAAATGGTCACACCTACAGGATGGCATCCGCCACTGCAATGAGGGTCAGCCGTGAATGTGACTGTACCTTTGATAGTAAATACAGATGTATCGGTGAAATTCACCCCTGAGGCTACATTATTATTGAGGCCTAATGTCCGGGTCAATGTGTCCGGATTAAACTTGTGAGAACCTTTATGCGGCACGAGTGTATAGACCGCACTGGTATCATAAAACAGATCCACGAACTGATAGAAACCAGAAGCATCAGTGACCGTAGAATCAAGTATATATGTAGTTCCGTCCACATTTGCATATGCATCGACCGTGACACCCGGCACAGCGGCATTATATACTGTTCCTACGTTCCCTTTTATGACTCCGTTAGGTCTTGAATACCCCAGATCTGTAAATACGAACGGAGTCTGATTATTGCCATTGATCGGGCCTACTGAATAATTATATTTCACACCCGGCACCCCGTCAAAATCATCATAAGATGTCGCATTTTTATTTGCCACTGCTATCTGCACACCATTGTTAAATATCTGCACACCATTTGGGGAGAATACCGCCATATTAGGCCATATGAGATGGGTCTTGCCATATAGTGTACCCTTGGTAGCGGTCAATGCCGTATTGGTGATCGTCACGCCTACACTGGCATTATATTGCTGAGACTCATGTCCGTTCCAGTCGCCTGTATAGGTGGTCACAGCATAAGTATAGGTGGCTGCAGGAAGCAAAGTACTATCGGTATAAGCATAGGTACCGGCAGGAAGCGTAGCTATCAGGCCTCCGTTCCGATATACTTTATATCCTAAATGGCTGTCAGGAATATCTGATCCTTTCTGCCAGCTGAGCGACACGATCTGAAAACCTGCCAGCGTCGGTATGGTATAACCCAGATTATATGGCGCCAGAATATCGTTCAGGTAGATGTAGTAGGAACCTTCTGCATCATTGTGCTGTGCCGAACTGTGGCAATAAGAAAACTCACTGCACGAAACGCACCCGCAGCATCCGGTATAGTCCTGTCCATGAAAATTGCAATTCAGATAAACCAAGCTGTTAAACCCCGGATATACCGGTGAAGTGACAGACCCGCCCGATGCTATCGCTCCTCCCTGAATAGCTCCCGTTATATTATATACATCTGTGCTGCCATGTCCTGTAGTGCCTGCATAAAGATCCTCATAGTTATCAGCACCGCAGCCGAAGTTTCCGGTGAACCAGCCTGCGCTCCATGTAGTGACTATATAGTAATCGCTGGTTTGCCCATGCGAAGTCGTGCCTGAGGTGATACCAATACTCTGTGCAAAGGAAACCGAGCAGATAGAAATG
>CAIXBT010000276.1 GCA_903917755.1 uncultured Bacteroidota bacterium | reverse complement strand
TTTGTTTAGCCATTTGACGGTAATTTAAGATGAAAAAATCTATCTTAACTACCTGTCCTAATTTTGGGGGGCATCATAAGGGTTCAATATTACAGGGTAGAGAAAGGACAAAATATCACTATAAAAACTCTTCTCAAGATATTAGACATTCACAAAATAAGCCTCTCCGATTTCGCTAAGGATATAGATTAATCTTCATTTATCATTTGCAATAGGACTTAGGCTAAATACATTCGATTATGCGATCCAACACCTGCATATTAGTTTAATAGCCTTTAGTGCCAAGAGGAGTCCTAAGAGATTATTAGGCTGTATAGGGAGAGATTTTTATCAATAATGTAGGAGGTAATTAGAAATCAAAGTTAGCTATAGCTTTCTTCAGAACTTCTTTATCAGCCTTTACATACTTCATAGTTTCTTTCAGACTTTTATGCCCCATCAGGCGTGAAATATTATCTATTCCTACTTCTTTATGAGCGAGATAAGTTCCAAATGAGTGCCGGGCTATATGAAAGGTAAGCCACTTATCAATAGAAGCTAAAGGCATCAATTTTTTCAAGTTCTTATTCGCTTTAGGATTAGAAATTTTCGCAAAACAAAATTCCCTATCGTCATCCATATTTCTCCGTAATATGCTAATTGCCTTATCGCATAAGTTCACTCGCACTTCCCAAGTAGTTTTAATCTGCACTTTAGTTAATAGTCTTTTTTTAAAATCAATATCCTTACGTTCTAAAGTTGTAACATCACTAAATCTCAGTCCTGTATAGCAAGCAAAAAGGAACATATCTAAAGTCAGTTGCAATCCATCCTTAAAAGCACTGGTATCTAAAGCCTCTAATCTCATTATTTCATCCTGCTCTATGTATGTCTTTCTATCTTCACCTTTCTTTATCTCAAATTTCCGATAAGGATTTTTATCCATAAGTCCGTCGTCTATCGCTTTCCCAATTACAAATCGTAGGTTCTTATGCTTATTAGCAACGCCGCCATTTTTATTTTTTCTTTTCACACGCAAATAATTATCAAAATCACGTACAAAATCATTATTAACGTCAGCAAATGCGAGCGTTTTACGAAACTCCTTTACAATCCAGAGGGTAGTCTTATAAACCCTATAAGTATCGGGTTTTATGCTGGGTTTATACGCCTCTATTATCCTCTCGTAATAGTCATAAAAGGATTCATGCCCGCTTCCTTTAAAATGAGACATAATATCATTTTCCGTTACAGGCAACTTAGCTAATTCCATCTTATTAACTTTAACCTTAAAGTCATTTATTATTTGCGCTATTTTATCAGAGATAAAGCGCAGGTCGGAGTCGCTAATTCGATTTATAATAACATTACCCGCTTTCTTATCCCAGTGCTTATCTTCAACGAAGTATCCAGTAGCAAATCTTTGCTGCTTACTTCCATTATACACTAAAATATTCACGGGTCTTTTACCGTCCTTATTTACAGGCTTATCAGTTCTCAGTATAGCCTTTGCAGTTGCGGATGCTCTTATCATACTTTGCTTTGTTTCTCTTACTAATAGGCACGAGCCTCATTTTTCTTCAGCCTAAATGGCTAATCTCAAGCTAGTATAGATACATGTAGCTGACAATCAAAGCATTAAAATGTAATTCATATTATGAAAATCAAGCAAATCCAACAAGGAAAACAGACTACTTCCAGAAATATTTTCCAAAATATTTCGAGGGGGATTAAATAGGGATTAAAAATGTGCTATTCTATGACATCGAATGACTACCTAAGGAATAGGCAGAAATAAAAAAACCCGCGACTAGCGCGGGTTTTAAGTGCTTTTTTATCTCAAACGATTTCATTCGTTTTCAATACAAGCGGATCGGACGGGACTCGAACCCGCGACCTCCGCCGTGACAGGGCGGCATTCTAACCAACTGAACTACCGATCCATTTTTTCAAACGGGATTGCAAATATAGTCTCTTTTTGAATTTCGCCAACTATTAGAGGAAATTTACTCCAAAATTCTTGAAACCACTATATAAAACGCGCACCAAAACGCAGTAAGTAATCTTTGATTTTGTCCTTTCCGATCATCTTTCAATTAGGGACATTTACTATGTCAATTGATTGATCATTAAAGAAATTTCACATGAAAAAATTTACAAACTCCCTTTTTTTTATTGCCCTGCTGTTTTGCTTTACCACAGGCAGGGCCCAAACTATTCCGGGCAGTGCATTTCCTGTAGCAGGAGATGTACTTACCCTTATCGAGGCTGATACTGCCGGCGTGACTCCGGGAGCAGGCGGGTCGGGTGTGACCTGGAACTTTGGCTCTCTGACCAACGGTGTCGGGACTCAGCTTGATTCATTCATGGCACCTTCTGCCACCCCTTATGGTGCTGTATTCCCTACAGCTACGCTAGCGTTGCATGAGATCGTCTTTCCGGTCACAAATTATTACGTATACTATTATAATAATACCGGAAGCTCTATATATCAGCGCATAGGAAACGTTCAGCCAGATACGGTGATCTATACTACTCGTGCAGACGAATTTCCGTATCCCCTCACCCCTACTACTACATACAGCAGCAACTATTATGCGCACTATCGCACATCCGGAGGTTCGGCTACCGAGGCTGGTGTGGGATCTGTCGTAGTAGACGGCACAGGCACACTCACGCTGCCTACAGGCACATACAGCAATGTACTGAGGTCACACTATACCAGGACTGAGAATGATACAACTTACACCCCATCTGCATCTGCTATGCTGCAGGTAGACAATTATTATGAGTGGTATCAACCCAACTCTTACTACCCAATCCTTTCCATCATGTACAGCAACTACAGCGTGATGGGATTTACAGCCTTCAGCAAAAAAACAGTCGCATACCGCGCCGGGTACACTTCGTCAGGTATTAATGACATAAATTCAAGTTCAAAGAACGGGATGTTGATCTTTCCAAATCCGACCAATGAGCAGGCTACTTTAGTATATGAAATGACTAAGGCAGGAGAGTCTCAGATCGGCATTTATGATCTGACAGGACGTCTGCTTCAGACCTCGGTGAATACATCAGGAGAAGGTTTCCAAACCGTATCTCTGAAAGTGTCAGAACTCCCCGTGGGAATGTATGAAGTGAGAGTCGTAAATAGCCAAAGCACTACTTCCTTCAAGCTACAGATAGTCAAATAAAAAATTCCACCTAGACTACAAATGAAGGGTACATGAAAATGTGCCCTTTTTTATTGCTTTAAATTATTTGTACATGCTTTCTACCAGTTCATCATAGCGTGAGAGTATCACCTTACGCTTTACCTTGAGGGTAGGGGTCAGTTCACCATCTTCTATGGTCCACTCCTTGTCCAGCAGGGCAAATTTTTTGACCTGCTCTACATGTCCGAATTCTTTATTGGTCTGGCCTATCTCAGCATCGATGAGCGCCTTGATCTTTTCATTGCCTATTATCTGTTTATTGCTTTCATATTGCACCCCGTTATCTTTAGCCCATGCCTGCAGATGAAGGAATGAAGGAACGATGAGAGCAATCACAAACTTCTGATTGTCGCCCACCAGCATTACCTGCTCTATGTAGCGAGATTCCTTTAGTTTATTCTCTATCGGTGCCGGAGCAACATATTTGCCGCCTGATGTTTTGAAAAGTTCCTTCTTGCGATCAGTGATCTTGAGAAACTTACCATCCACCCATTCAGCTATATCTCCTGTATGCAGATAGCCTTCGGCATCTATCACTTCTGCTGTGAGATCAGGGCGCTTATAGTATCCCATCATGATGTTCGGGCCTTTGGCCAGTATCTCGCCATCTTCTGCCAGTTTCACCTGTACATTGGGTAGTGGTATACCTACTGATCCGATCAGACGACCTGTCTCCTCTACTCTATTCACACTGATGCCCGGCGATGCCTCACTGAGGCCATAACCCTCCAGTACAATGACACCTGCAGCGCTGAATAATCTACCCAACCTGGCCTGTAGCGGAGCCGCACCGGTGATGATAAACTGAACCTCTCCGCCTAGTGCCTCCTGCCATTTAGTGAATACCAGTTTTCTGGCCAGCACGAGTTGGATCCTGTATGTCAGGCCGAGGTCTTTATTCAGTTCATATCTATTTCCTATATCGAGCGACCATTCGAAAAGCCATTTTTTGAAACCTGTCAGTTCGTTGCCTTTCTCCATGATCTTCTCGTATACTTTCTCGAGCAGGCGAGGCACGGTAGTAAAGACGAAAGGATGCACTTCTTTCAGGTTTTCCCCTATCGTTTCCATGCTCTCTGCATAATGGATATAGATGGCGTTTTTGAGATAACCATAGAAACCTACCCGCTCATAAATATGGCTCAGCGGCAAAAAGCTGAGTGCCTTGCCACCGGAATGAAATGGCAGTATCTCATCGGTAGCCGAAAGGTTGCTGACCATATTATAGTGACTCAGCATGACACCTTTGGGATTGCCGGTGGTACCAGATGTATAGATGATGGTTGCGAGTTCTTTTTCCTGTATGGATGCTTTGGCTGCAGGCACATCAGGTGTAGCGCTGATCCCATCGAGGATCGTTCTCCAGTTTTTAGCACCCGGTACATCTTCGAATGTATATATCTCTCTCAATGAAGGCAATTCGCCTCTCAGTGATTGGATCTTGTCAAACAAACCTTTGTCATTGACGAATGCCAGTTTGACCTCTGCATCCTCGCAGATAAACCTAAAATCATTGGTACTGGCAGTGGGATAAAGAGGCACAAGTATAGCTCCTATCTGCAGACAGCCCAGATCTATGAAATTCCACTCCGGTCTGTTGGGCGCACACAGGGCGATCTTATCATCTT
>CAIXBT010000275.1 GCA_903917755.1 uncultured Bacteroidota bacterium | reverse complement strand
CTGCGCAATCTGGGCGGCTATGTGATCGCAAACTCCGGCAATACGATAGTGATCAACACCGCTACGGGCTATAAGGCCATCTCTCTGATCTGCACACACAATGGCTGCATCGTGACCTACAACGGTTCGCGTGGTTTCTACTGTCCATGTCATGGCGGCAGCTACGATGCCAATGGCAATGTGACCGCAGGCCCGCCACCATCACCACTGCCTACCTATACGGTGACCAAATCGGGCACGGTACTGACCATTAAAGGATAATTTCTGTACTATATTAGCGACTGTGGAGTCCAGCCGATTTGCTTTTTCAAAAACAATTTGATATATTCATTTTATGAATTCAAATAACAGCACATATTATTACTATACCGATCCTGACAGGGCAGCGGCGTAGCTTTGATGTGTGTGTGACATAAAATATCAATACGAGCCGTTCTGCAGAGAGCGGCTTTTTTATTTGTATCCATGCATGATGAAATTTATAACAAACCATAAGATGAACAAAAGACCCACACAGCAGATCTACAGCGACTATACGGCAGAGGACTTTCGCGTATGGCAGACACTCTATGACCGTCAGATGCCGCATCTGCGTGAGTATGCTTGTGCCTCCTATCTCAGGGCGCTCGACACGGTGGGCTTCTGTGCGGAGCGCATACCGGACTTTCGGGCTACCCAGGAGATACTCAGGCCGCTGACAGGCTGGGGCATAGAGGTGGTGCCAAACATAAGCGCAGCGCGTGATTTTTTCGGGTTTCTGGCGGCGCGGCGCTTCACTGCGACCTGCTGGCTGCGCACTATGGCACAGCTCGACTATATCGAAGAGCCGGATATGTTTCACGATGTGTTTGCGCATATCCCGCTCATCAGCGATCCGGCCTATTGCCGTTTTCTCGAGGGGCTGGGCCGTCTGGCATCTGCGCATTGCGAGCATCCTGATGCACTGGAGCTACTGGGTCGCTTCTATTGGTTTACGATAGAGTTCGGGCTGATACGCGAGCAGGACGTGCTGAAGATATATGGCGCGGGCATCATGTCCTCATCTGAAGAGACGAAACACTGCATGGGCAGCGACTGTACGCGGCGTGATTTTGATATAGAGGCTATCATGGCCACCCCATACCGCAACGATATCATTCAGGATACCTATTTCGTGATCGATTCATTCGAGCAGTTGTATGAATCGTTGGCGCAGGTACAATTGGCCATTCATAATTTACAATTGACAATTTACAATGGATAATGGATAAAAAATACAATGGCAGATGTTCTATGTTTCTATGATATTCTTTGCGTTTTTGCGAGAAATATATTCTCTGTGTCTCTCCGCCTCTGCGGTAGAAAAATCAAATACAAATCCCCCAGCCCCCTTTGAAAAGGGGGATTAACAGCCGCTTCGTATTCTTCGTTTCTATGTGTTATTTATGTATTCTTTGCGCTTTTGCGTTTTCGCGAGCAATACATTTTACCTCACCCCGGCCCTTTCCAAAAGGAGAGGGAGAAACAGCCGCAACATTGCGTTCTATGTGTGAAATGATCAATAGGGGGAATAAAAAAAGCCGCTGCATCTACACATACAGCGGCCTACTTACGATAAAAACCGAGTTTAGGACTGGTCTTCCTCAGGTCGGTACCTTTTTGATGGAAGGGTCAATATATTTTTGCGCTTTCTTTCTCTGTTATTTCAAATCCCTTTCAGTAATTTGATGGTACAAATGTATGCGGCGGAGGTACTCGAAAGAATGATGAAAGTCATACGGGTAACTGATTGAAATCATGTGTTGGTGCGGCTTGATGCCCCGAAATGCAACAAATTAAGATATTGTTGTCTGATAGTGCAAATATAAATAAAATTTCGGAACATTTTTGATTAATTGCCTTTAAAATCATTGATTATTCTAATGAGTAGCCATACTAACATTCGTATGTATTTGCATTAAACGGATAAACATGAAAGATGGTAAAACATGTAGCTCCTTCATTGTATATTTACCATACAAGTATGCGTGGATGTGTGGGAGATCGCGCCAGACAGTGGGCTATTTCTCCTTGGTTGGCGTCCCCGCCATACCAATCATTATCCTGCAAATACAGCCCATGGCCAGACATATCCATGCATGTTCATTTTTCAGCTATACCAGCCCTTCAGGGTAAAATTAAATGAATCCTGTGTTTCTATAATAATACCATCCCTTCGGGATTTAACGCATTCCATCAAGGGCAAGGTAAGGGTTGGCCCTACGAAATACAGCCATGCCTTTGTCGTTATAGAATTATCAATTGTCCATTATCCATTGTAAATTGTCTGTCATTCACATTAAACCCATCGGGGCTTCATTGGTCTTATTTAAAAAATAAAATATGCGTCGAATACTGCTTCTACTCATGCTGTCGATAGGGCTGCTGAACCTCTCCGCACAGAATGAAAACCTGTCGAACGGACTGTACTTCGACGGTGAACCCTTTCTGGCCATAGACCCGCATCATCCCGATCATATCATCGTGGCGTGGATGGGATTTACGGTGGGTTCGCCGCTGGGCATCAAGGTCAAGGTCTCTCAGGACGGCGGCAATAGCTGGAGTGCGAGCACCTTTCTGCCGCATATGTCGCCATCGTTTCATTCTGCTGATCCCTCCATCGCATTCGACACCTCGGGCCATGCTTATGCCTGCTATATCGACTATCATCAGTCGCCCGATAGCGGCGGTATATTCATCTCACGTTCTCCCGATGGCGGTCTGACATGGGGCACGCCGCTCAAGGTGATGGATGCCTATGACGATGGTGCCAAGCGGCCCATAGACAGGCCCTGGTTCTGTATCAATCCTGTCACCAATCATTTCTATGTCACCTCTAAGCCTGCGCCCTGGATACCCTCGCCCAACAGGCCCTACTTCAGGACCTCTGCCGATGCCGGTGTCACCTGGGCACCCTGGCGGTATATTGACACGACCGACTTTCTGGTAGGCAATCTCATAACTGCTCCGATGGCTGCACTCGCAGCGGGAAACGACGGCGTGTTTCACTGCATCTATCCTTCATACCTATCCACGCAGAATGTGCTGCCGGGCTTCATACATGTGTCGAGCGTGAATGATGGCGCGGCCTTCGTCTATCGCGGCAAATACCTCAATACCGGCGGCAATACTGACACACTGCCCAAAATGGGTTACCATCTGGCCATCGATCCTTCTGATCCGCAGAAGATGGTGTTTAATTTCACCGCGAAACTCACTAACGGTGATCTCGATATTTATATCATCAGGTCTACCGATGGCGGCAGCAACTGGTCTAACCCCATACGCGTGAATGACGACGCGGTCAATAACGGCAAGATGCAGGACCTGACCTGGTGCAGCTACGATGTGAACGGCGACCTGATAGTGGGCTGGCGCGACCGCCGCGATGCTGCAGGCACGGGCTACTCTGTGCCATCTGAGATATGGGGCGCGGTGATGCGCCGCGACTCTGCCGGCTTCAGCCCTAACTTTAAGATATCGGATACGCTGGCACCGTTTAACGCTACCTATCTCGATGCCAATGGCAATGACTTTATGAATATAGCGATGCAGAACGATACGATGTATGCCGTGTGGGGCGATGTGCGTTCAGGCGTGCTCAATGTGTGGTTCGACAGGCGCAGGATACAGAGCGGCGCGCCATCTACAGGCATACTGCTCACCGATGGCAGCATACCCGGCGTATCTCTCTACCCGAACCCGACTGACGCTATGCTGTATCTGAGCGGCGAAACGGTAACGGAGTTTTCGATCAGCAATATGACCGGGCAGATCATCTCTCATCAGAAACTCAGCGAGCAGAAGATAAACGTGTCGGCATTCGCGCGGGGTATCTATATCATTCAGCTCATCACGGCTCATGGCACATCCGTACAGAGGTTTGTGAAAGACTGAAGTTGTTGATCCCCCTTTATCAATGGACCGGGGGATTTGTATTTTCATTCTACCGCGGAGGCGGAGAGACGCAGAGAATATATGGCTCGCGAAAACGCAAAAAATACATAAATACCACATTGAAATATAGGAAACATAGAATGATGAAGTGGCTGTTAACACCCTCTCTTTTGGAGAGGGCAGGGGTGAGGATGTATTGGCTGTTGATCCCCCTCATCTGGTCGATTTGAAAACTTAGACCAGAATTCGGAAGTGTTTGATAGTTGTATACATTGAGCTATCAGGACCAGCTATAAAAAAGAACGGTGTAGTTTGGGGAAACTACACCGCTATCACGTTTAAATAGAAGGTATATCTTTTAGGTCTTGTGATCTGATCAAAAATTCACGCTGACATATATGCTCCTGATGACGCAAAGATGCCGCCTTTATCCCTAAAAAAAATCACTCTTTAGGGTAATTGCGCAATTCAAAAAAAATACTATAGTTATTTCAGAAAGACCTTATTGACGGCCTCGGCCCTGCTCTGCACATGCAGCTTGCGGTAGATATTGTTGACGTGTTTTTTGACAGTATCGAGAGAGATATAGAGGTTGTCGGCTATTTCCTTATTGCGCAGACCTGTGCCTAGCAGCCGCAGCAGCTCTCGTTCGCGGTCGGTCAGGTCTTCGGCGGCGCTGTTCTTGGGCGTCGGCACCGGACTGTGAAAGGCCGAAACCACACGGCGTGCTATCGGTGCAGACATAGGCGAACCGCCCTCATGGAGGTCGCGCAGGGCCGTGAGCAGCAGTCCGGGACTCTGCCCCTTGAGCAGATAGCCCATAGCAACGGCTTTGAGCGCGTCAAATATATCTTCGCTGTCTTCGCTGATGGTCAGCATCATAAACTGAGTGCCGGGGCAGGTTTCCCGTAGTTTTATGACACATTCTATACCGTTCATGCCCGGCAGATGGATGTCCATGAGCACGATGTCAGGAGGATTTTTGTATAGAAAGGCAATGGCATCTTCGGCATTGGAGTAGGTCTGATGCACCTCAAACTCTTCAGAGAGGTCGATCGTGCGCCGGGTCATCTCACGAATGAGGTCAGAATCTTCAATTATTGCCACCGAAATTTTCTTCATTTCACTTTTTTTCCGATATTTAATATTAATACAAATTGAGAACTATGCAAACTTCGAGCCTCAAAAATGTGTTGGATCATCTTCGAGTGACTTTTGCCTTCGATATAGATGAGACGCGCAAACTACTCACCATGTTGCACAAAACGCTGATCGAATCAGTGCCCATCCTCTCGGGCAATGAAGCCGAACCCATCTATCAGAAATCTCATAATCTCCACTCCGAACTGCATATGTGCGGCAACGAAGAACTGTCTGAACTGGCTGCCACCATCGAGCTCAAGGCCAAGGCCGGTGAGATAGACCATGACAGGATCAATACTTTCATTACCGAGTCGCAGCTATTCGCACGTGATCTGTCGCAATGGCTCAGCAGTGAGTAGAACTGCTCCGGTTTGATTTGAATCGCTTATATTCGTTTTATGAAATACATACTCCTGCCCGCTCTCGCTCTGCTACTGATGAGCAGCTGCAAAAAGAACAGCTGTGTGCAATGCGCCAAACAGGTGCTGGCTGCCACTCAGACCACCACCGTCGCCGCTGACTATAATATCGTCTATGTGGAGTTTTGCGGCAAGCAGGCGGATACTGCCATGAGCAGCGACCCAAACATCAACAATGCCTTCGTAGCCGAACAGAATATAGTGGCCTACAGCTGTTATTTTAATAAATAGATTTTGTATTTTTATATTATGGCAAAAAAAGCTTCATCCATAAAAAAGAGTGCAAAGCCAACTACCTATCTTACCAAAAGGAGATTAGTAAGTGCTGCAAAATCAGGCATACGGCTGGCAGCTAAAGAAACTATGGCCATCATGGGATATACGATCATAGCCAAAGACGGGTGGCTCGTCAAAAAATATGCAGACGGTCATATAGAGCGCGTTTCACAACTGGAGCCACAAAATACTGATGTCATCAAGCTCGACTAAAGGCAAATCTTTGCGCCTGCGGGTATTTGCCGGACCAAACGGTTCAGGAAGTATTATTCCTCAAAAATAAAACCTCAGTAATTTCCACAAAAAAAGCCTGCCACTATTATGTGACAGGCCTTGCGTGTTCATCTGTTTTTATCTAATTAATGTACTATCGATATTTTGCCGGAGGCCTTATTGCCATTGGCATCTGTGGCCCTGTAGAAATATATGCCTGAAGCAAACATCTGTGCATCGAGCTTGTATATATTGCTATCGGTAGTGCCGGTCTGGATCGTATTGCCCAGTGCATCTGTGATCTGAATGCTGACATTCCCCGTAGCACCGCTCAGTTCTATCAGCGCCTGCTCATGTGCCGGATTAGGCACCACGATGGCAGTCATCGCGTTGGCGTTTATCGTGCTGATACCGTTTGGATGGTCAGATCTGACATTCACTGTGGTATTGGTCACTATAGGAGTATTGGCATCGAAATAGATAAAAGCCGTGTTGTTGATCTGCGAACCGATAGGCAGGTTCTTTTTAGTATGCACGGTATACATCACGAATCCTCTGCTGCTATCGCCATGTGCGCTGTCAGGCAGATTGATACCCTGGAATGTGAACGTGAGCACACCGCGTCCTGACATGGTGAACTTATATGGCGCGCTGGATGCTCCCGGCTGCACGGTGGCAGGGTCGACATTTGATGAGAGAGTGTCTGAGACGATGATCGTATTAGCAGGTGCATTACCGTTATTCTGAAAACGGATCGAGTATGTCAGCACGGTATCTGATGCGGAGAGATTGCCGGCAGGCGATACTTCTTTCTCATTAGGATCATGCGATGCAGTGACAGGGTCTACGAGATACTGTGAGTTGTTAGACGGGTCGCAATCTCCCGTTACAGGAGATATGCTGGCTGCTGCTGTCAGCATGGTGCCCAGCGTGACGGTAGACGGTATGTCAAAATACATGATGACCTGATGCTGTGCATCCAGCCAGAACATCGGCGCGAGGTTATTGACTATATCCCATGTGATGGTCTGTGTGGCTGCATTGTATGAAGTATATGCAGGAGTAGTGCTGACGAGTGTGATATTCGGATCGTGTACGAATGTCAGCACACCGTTGGCCACTGATGTTTGTCCCCAGTTGTAGTAGTACACCCAGTATTCGCGCTGCTGGCCGGGCTGCGAACCCAGATAGCCCATGTGCACACCGAGATCGAAAGTTGGGCTGCCGCTATTGGTCCCGAAATTATTGCCCGAAGATATCTGACCCGTAGTGGTGAATGTATCTGTGTAAGAAGTGACACAGGTGGATATGGTACAGCTGCCGTATGTGTACAGAGATACGCTGACAGTATAGATACCGGGCATCACCTCGACATCATAGAATCCTGTGCTGTCGACATTGCCGTAATATGTGCTGCCGGATGCTGACACTGCCGTGATATATGCACCTGTCAGGCCATGTTCATGGGCATCCATGATACAGTTGCTGTTTGAATCATAATATACATAACCGCTGATGTGGTCATAGCATGCAGGGTCGAGCATGATGGGAAACGAATCATACACAGCATTACCACCCGAAGGTATGCAGCCATTGGCATCTGTTACATTCACGTAGAGATATGTGTTGTATGAAAGATTGGTGATGGTCTGAGTGGTACCGATTATGGTGCCGCCGCCCCAGTAGTTCTGTCCGTTATACCAGGCGAAAAAATAAGGCGGTGTGCCCGCGCCCGTGATCACAGCAGTCGCCGTACCGGAATATACAGATGTATCACAAGCGGTAGGTGTGGTAGTGACAGACACATTGAAGTTGGCTACACCATAGAGGGTCTGAACAGCCATAGCCGTACATCCGTTGCCGTCGGTAGCTGTCACGGTATATGTACCAGCCGGCAGACCGACCTGAGAAAAAGTATTGATGTTGTTTGACCAGTGGAAAGTATAATTGCCGTTGCCGTAATAAGCATAAGCACTCAATGCCCCGTCAGATATACCGCAGGTGGGGTTATTATTGACAGAAATATAAGCTGCGACTGCTGTCGATCCGAGATAATAGTATTGTGTACCCGAGCAGCCATTGGCATCGGTCACGGTCACAGCATATTGACCGGCAGCGAGGCCAGATGCTACACTGTCCACTGCACCGTTTGACCACTGATAAGTAAATGGCCTTGCACCATTGCTCATCGCTATGAGGATGCTGCCTGTGGTGCCATTGCAGCCGGGATTGGTCACGATACTATTGAGCGAATCAATAGTGAGTCCGGGAGCCAGTACCGAAAAGCTTTGCGTACCCGTACATCCGTTCTGATCGGTGGCCGTCACCGTATAGGTGCCCGTGCTATGGATATTGCTGAGTGTGCCGCCTACAGCACCGGTGTCGCTCCACGCATATATATATGGGGCGGTGCCGCCTGTGGGAGTGGCTACGAGTGTCTGATTGCAGGCCGTACCACTATTAACTATCGATACAGACACGGGAGATGATGCAGCCACCACCGCTGTGAGGCTGTCCACACCGCTCACACAGCCATTGGCATCGGTGATCGTGACAGCATAGCCTCCGGCAGCCAGATACCTCTGCGAATCAATATTAGTGATCGTATTGCTCCATTGGTAGCTATAGGGTCCGGTACCGCCCGAAGGTGTGACCTTCACAGTGCCATTGCTCTGTGTGCAGGTGGCATTAGTGATCGTAAAAGTGCCCTGGACCAGCGTCGGCACGGTGAATGCCAGCGTAGTAGAGTCCTGCCCGCCATACACGTAGACGTAATAAAGCCCTGCATAGAGATGGATAAAGGTCGGCGAGCTCTGAGCAGGATACTGATAGTAGCCGCCATTAGCATAATCATACAGGATGTATGTATAGCTACCTGTGCCACCGGTGACTGAGAATGTGACCGCACCTGTGCTGTCATGACAGGCGGGAGTTAAATTGGGCGTGACGGTGATCGAACCGGATGCCGTGAGCCCGAAAAACAAAAGCAGCGGTAATATCAGGCTGCTGATCTTTTTGACTTGTGCTTTCATGATTATTTTATTTTGTTGTTTTGAAATTCTTTCCTGATGCAAATGTATAGCAGCTATGATCACAAAAGGGAAGAAAGTATTTCAAGTATTACCTGTTCAAATCTTATTTTTCTGCTTAATAATTCAAACAAAGCTATTTTTATCAATAAATATCGGGAAGCTTGTCTTACTTTTCAAGTTTTAATGAATGAAGGTATTTTCAATAAAAAAAGCGGCAAACTGT
>CAIXBT010000274.1 GCA_903917755.1 uncultured Bacteroidota bacterium | reverse complement strand
CTATACAAGGCTATGAGGTGTATCGTCAGAATGGCGGATATCGCTCTGTAGAAAAGGCGCTCAAGATGACGCCTAACGACATAGTGGAGGAAGTCAAGAAGAGCGGTTTGCGTGGCCGGGGTGGGGCAGGTTTCCCTACCGGTATGAAGTGGAGTTTCATCGATAAGAAATCGGGACGTCCACGTCACCTGGTTTGCAATGCTGATGAATCTGAACCGGGCACATTCAAGGACCGTTTTATGATGGAGAAGATACCTCACATGCTCGTGGAGGGAATGATCACATCCAGTATCGCACTCGAAGCTCATTTATCTTACATATACATCCGCGGTGAATACATGTGGGTGTTTAGGATACTAGAAAAGGCCATCAAAGAGGCATACGCTAAGGGTTGGTTGGGTAAAAATATACAGGGCTCAGGTTATGACCTCGACCTCTATGTCACTTGCGGTGCAGGTGCATATATATGTGGTGAAGAAACGGCTCTGATCGAATCTCTGGAGGGCAAACGCGGCAATCCGCGTATCAAGCCTCCCTTCCCTGCGGTAGTGGGTCTCTATGGAAACCCTACCGTGGTGAATAATGTTGAAACCATTATGGATATTCCATGGATAGTAATGAACGGTGGCGATGAATTCGCAAAGATAGGAACCGGCAAGTCTACAGGAACAAAACTGATCTCAGCATCGGGTCATGTCAAAAAGCCAGGTGTGTATGAGATCGAATTGAGTATATCTGTTGAGGAATTCGTAATGAGTGATGAATACTGCGGGGGTATGTATTCTGACCGTCCGCTCAAGGCCTGTGTGCCGGGTGGATCATCTGTACCTATCCTGCCTGCAGAATTGCTTTTCAAAACGGCCAAAGGTGAAACTCGTATGATGACCTACGAAAGTATGTCTGACGGAAGTTTTGCTACCGGCTCAATGATCGGTTCAGGTGGTTTTATTGTGTATGATGATACTGCTTGTGTCGTTCGCAATACTTGGAATTTCTCCCGCTTCTACCACCACGAATCATGTGGACAGTGTTCGCCATGCCGTGAAGGTACAGGCTGGATGGAAAAAATCCTTTACCGTATCGAAAATGGCTACGGAACTATGGAGGACATCGATGTTCTTTGGGATATACAGCGTAAGATAGAAGGTAATACTATTTGCCCACTGGGTGATGCTGCTGCCTGGCCTGTAGCTGCTGCTATCCGCCACTTCCGTCATGAGTTTGAATATCATGTGAGATATCCGGAGAAGATAAAGGATCGTAAGCATTTCGAGTATGAGCCTTGGGAAAAGGTCAAGCATTTGATGGCAAAAGAAGAAGGTATTCTAGTATAAATAAGTAGATTTTTTAAGTATAGCAATATGCCCAAAGTAACAATAGACGGAATAACAGTAGAAGTAGAACCAGGGACCACCATCCTCAATGCCGCTCGTCAGATAGGCGGAGATGTGGTGCCGCCAGCTATGTGCTATTACTCTAAGCTAAAAGGCAGTGGTGGCAAATGCCGCGTATGTCTGGTAGAAATATCAAAAGGCAGCGATGCAAATCCCAATCCTATGCCCAAATTGCAGGCTAGCTGCTGCACACCGGTGATGGATGGTATGGAAGTGAAAAATATGACCTCACCTAAAGTGCAGGATATGCGTAAGGGTGTAGTTGAGTTTCTGTTGATCAATCACCCGCTTGATTGCCCTATATGCGATCAGGCAGGAGAGTGCGACCTTCAGAATCTTGGATTCAAATATGGCGCGGAGGGCACTCGCTATCAGGAGGGCAGGCGTACATTTGACCGAATAGATATCGGTGATAAGATACAACTTCATATGACCCGTTGCATCTTATGTTATCGTTGTACCTATGTGGCCGATCAGCTGACAGACCACAGAGATCACGGTATAATGAATCGCGGCGATGCTTCAGAAATTTCCACATACATTCAGCATGCTGTCGAAAATGATTTTTCCGGCAATATGATCGATGTGTGTCCTGTGGGTGCACTGACTGACAAGACAGCGCGTTTCAAATCTCGTGTTTGGTTTCTCAAACCATACGATGCACATCGCGAGTGTACTAAATGCAGCGGCAAAGTCAATCTATGGGCCTTTGGTAATGAAGTGTACCGCGTCACAGCCCGCAAAGATGATTATCATGAAGTAGAATCTTTCATCTGTAACGAATGCCGTTTTGAGCATAAGAATAAAGCAGACTGGACCATCGAAGGTCCGCGCAAGATGGAAAAATGGTCTGTAATCAATCAGGGTAAGTACATGAAGGCTAAAGAAGAGGTCAAAATAGATACGGACAAGTTTTTACTGGTGGGCAGAGAAGAAGACAGGAATCGACTAAGCATGATCGCTCCTGAGAAAACAAAAAAATAAATCAAATAATTCCCGCGATGGGATTGAAGAAATAAGAGAATGGATATTATATTTTTAACCGAAAAAGTGGCGATCATCTTGGTGGTGTTTGGTATCACAATGCTGATCGCGCTCTATTCCACATTTGCCGAGCGTGTGCTGGCAGGATATTTTCAGGATAGGCTTGGTCCTAACAGAGCCGGTCCGGGCGGTTTCCTTCAGCCATTGGCAGATGGTCTTAAAATGTTCACTAAAGAGGATTTCATTCCTGATACTCCTAATAAGTGGTTGTTCATTATTGGACCGGGTTTGGCTATGACCACTGCATTGATGACCAGTGTGGTCATTCCCTGGGGCAAGACGGTAACGATAGCAGGATATCGGGTGGTTCTTCAGGCTGCGGATATAAATATTGCCATCCTTTATGTGTTTGGAGTGATATCTATAGGTGTGTATGGCATCATGATCGGTGGCTGGGCATCAAACAATAAGTTCTCATTGCTCGGTGCCGTACGTGCATCCTCTCAGATGATCTCATATGAAGTGGCAATGGGCCTCTCGATGATCGCCATCCTGATGCTGTCATCTTCACTTAGCATCAGCGATATAGCAGAGAAACAACATGGATTTATAGACTGGACTGGCAAGATACCTTACCCGAGCTGGTATGTTTTTAAACAGCCATTAGCCTTTCTTATTTTTCTTATTTGTGCTTTTGCGGAAACCAATCGTACACCTTTCGACCTGCCTGAATGCGAGTCGGAACTAGTCGGTGGTTATCATACTGAATACTCTTCGATGAAATTAGGTTTCTTCCTATTTTCAGAGTATGTCAATATGTTCATCTCTTCGGCTATTATTTCCATTGTGTTTTTCGGAGGGTATAATTATCCGGGAATGGACTGGATGTCTCGTACACTGGGTGAAAATGCCTCTGTGATACTTGGTGTATTTGTGTTGTTTGCCAAGATTTTCTTTTTTATATTTTTCTACATGTGGGTTCGTTGGACAGTTCCGCGTTTTCGCTACGACCAGTTGATGAACCTCGGATGGAAAATATTGATGCCATTGGCGATATTGAATATTGTGTTGACTGGGTTAGCAATTTTAGGAGCTCAACATTTCCATCTATAAGATAAGATATGACAATTATATAGTCAGTGTTGAAAATTTGATAAGTAAGATTAGAGTATTTGAAGGTTAAATATATTTTTGCAACGGTTTAATTATGACAGATTTCGCGACCATAT
>CAIXBT010000273.1 GCA_903917755.1 uncultured Bacteroidota bacterium | reverse complement strand
GAATTTTTATGATCAATATTTAAAGTCATTTCTATTTCCAAGCAATTTGTATGAGCGCCTTTTTTATTTCGGAATACTTCAGTTCAAACTCCTTTGGTGCTTCAACTTTTTCCTCAGTCTTTACCCCTTTTTTCTTCTTTTTCTCAGGCTTTGGTATTTCTTTCAGCCTGATCGTTTCGTCATCAGCAGCCAGCAGTTCGGCTTCGAGTTCGGTACCGTCAGTTTTCACTATATCAAGTGTCCTGCCTATCCTTTTTTTATACTGGCGGGGCACTTTCAACGGATTGTCCATACCCGGACTGGATACATCAAGTGTATAATTATCCGAAACAAGCCCGCTGCCATCGAGAAATTGCTCCAGAAAACGGGAAATATCCGCACACTGGCTGATAGTAATACCTGTATCGCCATCAGCGAATACTTCTACCTTGGCCTTACCGGCGGTTTTAACATCTACCAGAAAGAGGTTTTGCTCTTCCAGCAGTGGTTGCAACCATTCTCCTATTTGTTCTTTCAGCTCCATTTATGGGTAATAAAAGAGGGGACTCTCGTCCCCTCATCACTTTTTTCGTGATGCAATAATACATAGAAAATCTGGTACAAACAAATCAAAGTGCACTGTCCTGCAAAACAGATTTCCTAATTTTATCAAAAAATCACATTTTTGAAATATAAACCATCTGACTAATGACAAAAATCATACTCTCGATCTGCATATTTGCAGTGTCCCTGGGCGCTATGGCTCAAGGTCAAGCTCGTGTGCTTTGCGGCAACGAATTTCTCCCAAACATCATGGAGCAGCATTTTCCCGGTTATAAAAATGCCGTAAATGCTTCTTTTGAAAGGGCTAAAGCACATAGGAATCTGACTGCTGCCGGAGCAGACACTACGATCTATACTATCCCAGTCATTTTTCATATTGTATGGAATGCCCCTGCCGAAAATCTGGATGACAGTATCATAATGTCAGAGCTTCAGGTGATCAATGAGGACTATCGCAGACACAATGCAGATTCGGTCAATACCATTTCATACTTCGACAGTGTGGCCGGCGATGCCCGTATACAATTTGTGATACATGATATCAGAAGGGTGCAAACCACAGCCACTTTTGGTATCAGCCTGTCAGGTCTGCCAGATTCATTGATCAAACAAACTGCCAATGGCGGCGATGATGCGATCGATCCTGATCATTTTCTGAATATCTGGATCGTAAATATTCAATCTTCCTTTTTCGGACAGCTACTGGGATATTCGTACCCGCCGGACAGTCTGAATAACTGGCCTACCGGCTCGATAGCACCATACAAAGGATGGGATGGGGTCGTGATAGACTACCGCTGCATAGGCCGCAACAATCCTAATCCGCTTGTGTTTAGCGGGCAGACGCTGGTCATAAAAGGAAGAACAGGTACACATGAGATAGGCCATTATCTGGGTCTGCGCCATATCTGGGGAGATGGTTCTACTTTCGGCCCTAATGACTGTCTGCAAAGTGATGGTATAGATGATACTCCTTTTGCAAACACACAATCAAATTTTGACTGCGCCACCACGCGCAATACCTGCACTCAGATAGAACCATACTATGGGGCTGATGCACCGGATATGGTACAAAATTACATGGACTATTCATCTGAATCATGCATGAACCTTTTCACTAAAGGACAAGTAGCTCTGATGAGGGGTTCACTGGCTGACCAGCGCCAACAAATCGTTTCCGGTTATTCTACCGGAATAGCTTCTGTCAAGGCTGAGACTACAGTTTCTATCTATCCTAACCCGACTACAGGTGTGGTCTATGTACCTTTTGCAGAGAGCAGAAATCCATATAGCTCTATAGAAGTATATAATATGCTCGGTGAAACTATCGGCACCATGCCTATCGAAACCGCAGGAGCCGTAAAACTCGATCTGAGCAATATGCCCAATGGGATATATACCCTTGATATAGTGAAAAACGGGCAGCACTATGCGAAGCGCGCAGTAGTGAGTAAATAAGAGGAGAGACTCGGATTTTAATCTCACTGAGTCCTGACCCAGCAGTCGGCCACATGGTCATCTACCATACCTACTGCCTGCATATAGGCATACATGATAGTGCCACCTACGAACTTGAATCCTCTTTTAGTGAGATCTTTTGTGATCGCTTTGGAGATGTCTGTAGAGGGTGCTATATGCCGAATGGTTTGAGGTTTATTGACGAGGGGCTTACCATGTACGAATCCCCATATATACTGGTCAAATGAGCCAAACTCTTTCTGAATGGCTATGAATTGTTTTGCATTATTGATAGAGGCGTGAATCTTCAGCTTATTTCTGATGATGCCCTCATCCTGCATGAGTGCCTCGACTTTCTTTTCATCAAATTTTGCCACTTTCTTCACATCAAATCCGGCAAATGCCTTGCGAAAATTCTCGCGTTTCCGCAATATGGTCAGCCAGCTCAATCCTGCCTGAAAACTCTCGAGAACGAGGAATTCGAAAAGTACCCGATCATCATGTACAGGCCTTCCCCACTCATGATCATGATAATCCATGTATATCGTATCTAATGTGCACCAACCGCACCGAATTTTAGTATCTGAAGTGATCAGACCTGACCTTTGAGCCATATGATTGATTTGTCGCAAAACTACTAAAATCATGATTGCCGCTATCATTCTCACACTCCGGTTATTTATTATCCGAATTACGTACCTTTGCCCGTAGAATGAAGCTAGATTTTACGGTTTTTCTGCATACCTCAGCGTGGCTTAGTTTACTTACGCTCACCTTTTTGGAAATAGTACTTGGGGTAGATAATATCATCTTTATATCTATCGTGACCCAAAAACTACCCGCAGACCGCCGCAAGCTGGGTCAGAATATCGGGCTTTTTCTGGCCATGATACTTCGAATCATTTTGCTTTTCTTTCTCGGATGGATATTGGGACTCAAAGAAAATATCCTACCCGAGTCATGGGGGTTCGCTATAACCGGCAAGGGTGCAATACTGATAGCCGGCGGTGTTTTTCTGCTGTACAAATCTACCACAGAGATTCATCATAAGCTGACCGGAGATGACGATGAATTTCATCTTGACAATAGCAATCGCAAAGGCGCTTTTGTGAGTTTGATGCTCCAAATTGCTTTGTTGAATCTGGTCTTTTCTTTTGACTCGATACTGACCGCAGTGGGGATAGCAGAGCAACTGGCCGTGATGATGGTAGCCGTGATCCTGTCCATACTGATCATGATGATATTCACACAGGCTGTAGGTAGACTGCTGGCTAAATACCCCACGGTACAGATGCTTGCCTTATCTCTGCTGATCATGATAGGCGTGACACTGATAATGGAAGGCTTCGGGCATGAGGTAGACAAAACATTTGTGTATATTTCGGTGGCCTTCTCTCTGGGGGTTGAGATACTGAATATCAGATTCAGGAAACAAAAAGGACTATGAGCGGGAAACGGGGATCGAACCCGCGGCCTTCAGTTTGGGAAACTGATGCTCTACCACTGAGCTACTCCCGCTGATGAAGTAAATATAGGGTTTTCGGGAAAATCATCTATTAAATTTCAATCTTTTTTGGGCTTAGACTTGTCAAATTACTTGTCAAATTTTCTGTTGGCTTTGGGACTAAAACCTAAGCTATGGCTACATTTAAAGTGTTACTCGACAAAAGAAGGCAGTTAAAAGACGGAGACTACCCTCTTATTATCAGAATATTCAGTGAAGGGACTCACAGAAATGTGGGGCTGAAAATTAGGCTAAAGGAGGATGAGTTTGATGAAGCCACACAAAGGGCAGTCAAACACCCCAACAAGAAGGAGATAAACCAAAAAATCACACAAAACCTTGTCAAGTTCCAAGAATCAGCACTGAAAATGGAGCTGGCGGATACACAGGGTTCAGCTCAGAATATTAAGACCTCAGTTGTTAAGCCACAGATCAAGTTGGATTTTCTGGCATTTGCAGAAACCATTGTAAGGGAACAGGAGGATGGTAAGCATTATGGCAATGCTTTGTTTTATAAATCTTCTATCAGTGCCTTGAAAACCTACACTGGTAAGGACACCATCCTGTTTAGGGAAGTGACCTATGAGTTTTTAAAAAAACTAGAAAATAAGATGCTAACAAAAGGGTTAGCGGTAAACGGTGTGGCGATGTACATGAGAACAATCCGAGCAGTTTACAACAAGGCAATTAAGAGCAAACTAATAGACAGGTCAAATTACCCCTATGATAGCTTTAAAATCAAAATGGAGGCTACAGCCAAGAGAAACATATCTAAGGTCGACATACAGGCTATAATGGGATTAAAATTAGAAATAGACAGTCCTGCATGGCATGCTCGGAATTACTTTCTGCTTTGCTTCAATCTTATTGGGATTTCATTTGCTGATCTACTTACTTTGAGGAAGACAGATATTGCCAATGGCAGGGTGACATACAGAAGGAAAAAGACACACAAGCTGTATAATATCAAACTTACTAAACAGGCTGAGGAAATAATCAGAATATATTATCCGTCGGACAGTATCTATATCTTACCCGAACTGCATCAGTCCTTCATAGATAGTCCTGCTACAGAGAGAAAACGTATTAGTCAGGCAATCAAAAACACCAATAAATATCTGGGTAGGATGGGAAGAGAACTTAAAATAGATCAAAACCTCACTACCTATGTTGTTAGACATTCATGGGCAACAATTTCTAAACGTCTGGGCTACAGTAAAGACTTAATCGCAGAAGCACTGGGTCATGAGTTCGGAAATAAGGTGACAGGTATTTACCTAGACAATTTTGATCAAGATGTGATTGATGATATGAATGAGGCGGTTTGCAATTTAAAATGAACATAGGGGGCATAGAAACGATGTTTTTAGCCCCTAAATTCATTCTCTGGAGTATTGATGAGTGCAGCGATAGAAAGCCCCTCAGTTAGTCTGGATTCAATTAATTTTTTTATGTATTGCATCCGAAGGTGGTTGGAACCTTTGAACACATACTTTGGATTGACTATGTAAAATGCCTTCTTTGGTGTATCCAATATAAGGCCAAGGGATTTTAATGTCGGGACACTCTTAGTGATTTCCGCCAAATTTATACCCTTGCTACTAAAGCCCCGATATTGCTTTATGAAATGCTCCTTTTGATTGCTGTCTATTACTATATCATTGGTGGTAGCTCTCATACACTCACAGAGGTAATCAAAAAAGCAGCGTTCCTTGTCTGTCAACTTTACCAAAAGGTGCTGCGCATTGAAATATAGTGTGCAGCCACTGGTGACAAATTGGATAGACTTGGATTTATTGGTTTCAGGGTCTGTCACCTTGAGTTTGGCGGTTTTGTTTTGAGGCATTTTTTAGAGGATTTGAAAGTATATGGAGCATTACTTATTTTTAGCGTTAAACTATTGGTAAATCTCAAAAAATCATACCACTACTTTCATAGCTAGTAATTGTTACGTTTTTTATATTAATTCCTTTATATGTCATACAAACATAAGAATAGACAAAATACAATAGATACCATAGTTGATTTATCTCTACCTGCCAGAAAACATGATGAGGCTTTAAAATTCATGATTAAAGAAAGCTGCCATTTTACCAAGTATAGAAAGTATACCAGACCAATCATAAAAATAAAAAGTGAAAATAATGTGACGCTGCTGATTAAACAAAACGAAAGAACATTATTAGGTGACATTACCTTAAATGCAGAGGCCATTCTATATCTGATGAGCTTGGATGGATGTCCTCAGAAACTTTTCTATTACATTCTATTCTTTGAACTGGATTATAAAACAGGAGCATTTCTATTTAATGCCAGTGTGATAAAAAAGTTCACCGACTTCTGTAGGATGCTAAACCTTGATTACAAGGAATCAGCTATAAAACAAGCTATAAAACAACTCTCAGCAAATAATACAGTCCTTAGCATAAAGCGAGGTAAATATAAAATGAATCCTTTGATAGCAGGTGGCAATTCAAAGCATGAGAAAATGAAACTGACGAATGAATACTCATTAAACCTCATTGACAAAAGAAAAGACTTCAACCAAATATATCCAATACACACAATAGAGAAACTTTAGAAACTATCACAATACCATTATGATATGCAATGTGCTTAAAACATAATGCTGCATTAGGTTGTAGGAGGTTATAAATAGCTTTGCTGAAAATCATATTGCATTTTTTATCTTTACAAAATAAACACCTGCCATGCAATCAACAATAATCAAAACCACTATAAAGGAATTAAGTCATGAACCAACATCTATCCAAAAGTTTGTAATAGCTTTTTGTGAAATGGATTTAGTCTCTCTGGAATCACTTATATCTGATAATTATGAATCAAGGGAAATAGATAATAAATCAGACAATAAATATGATTTTATGGCAGAATTAAAAACTGATTTTGAAAAGCTGAAAGCGAAAGGTGATACTCACTTCACCGCAAAATTTGGACATTGTTCTTTCTGTGATAGAAATTTCACTGGTTATAAATTCATTTCTGATAAAACTGGGGAATGGTATAGTTTTGTTCTTAAAGAAAATTCAGAAGGGACTATTGATGTCAAAGTATGCGATAATATTCTTCCATTAGATGTATTGGAGCGTTTTGACAATGAAGATTTCCCAAACTTAGATTTTGCTTAACTACCTGTTATTAGCCTTTTCACGTAGACCTAAAAATATGAGTAACACAAAACCCAACCTGATAAATCTCAAGCAATATCTAGTAGTTTCGGAGTATAATACTACAGGCTACATCATAGATACTTTTGATGATATGGATGAAGCAGAGAAACTACTTAGGCATCTCGTTGATAAACATAATCCTACTAAAGATAGTTCATATGAACAGCAAATAGGCTGCTTATCATATAAGATACATCCCACAGCTGTATATTCAGGAGGTAACTTTATTAATCAAATTACTAATGGCAGCTATAGTGTGATGATATATTCTACTCATAGAGATGGATTCACTATTGAGCAATTGATTTATGAAAGGGGAAATACAATATATGCTATTGCACATGAGCAGGTAAGCGATGACAATAAATTTATCAAAGACTATCACCCTGATCTATTAGCCAATTAATCCTCTTTACCTTTTTCCTTTAGTGGCAGAAATAATTCATGTGGTGATATTCCAAGACCTTTGGCTAAAGCATATACAGTGCTGATACTTGTATTTATTACTCCGCGTTCTATCCTACCCACCTGACTAAACTCAATCCCTATCTCATTTGCGAGTTTTTGTTGTGAAATTTTTTGGGACATTCTTATTTCCCTCAGCTTTT
>CAIXBT010000272.1 GCA_903917755.1 uncultured Bacteroidota bacterium | reverse complement strand
TCCTGTGGAAGCATTTGTGCTTTGTATCCATCCAGATGAAGGGTTTCACTTACGGCTCTGGCGGTATCTTCATTATCTCCTGTGAACATGATCACTTTCAAGCCCTCTTTCTGCAAGAGGCGAATAGCTTCACTACTTGATGCTTTTATTTTATCGGAGATTACTATAAAACCTATTGCAGCATTTCCTTCAGCTAAATACGAAACCGTTTTACCCAATTTCTGCTCGGTTTTTACTTGTGTGCTCAGGTCTACGGATATTTTTACCTTCACCTGTTCCATCAGCTTTTCATTGCCCAAAGCCAACGACACGCCGTTAAGACTAGCTGTTACCCCTTTGCCTGTCACGGCTTCAAAATTCGAAACCGGTTTAGGACTTAAATTCTTTTGCTCCCCATAACGCATTGTTGCCTGTGCTAATGGGTGCTCGCTGCTGCTGTTGAGTGATATTATCTTTTGAAGAATGTCAGCTTCGGAAAAATTTGCATCAGCGCTGATCACCTTTTCGACCGATGGTTTGCCTTCGGTCACAGTTCCTGTTTTATCAATAATGACCACCTCAATTTTGTTCATCTTTTCAAGCGCCTCGGCATCTTTAATGAGTATGCCCGACTGGGCACCTTTGCCCACACCCACCATGATAGACATGGGAGTGGCAAGACCAAGTGCACAGGGACAGGCTATAATTAAAACAGCTATTGCATTTACGAAAGCAAATACAAAAGCGGGCTGGGGCCCAAAGATTGACCAGATGGTAAATGTAAGGATCGAAACACCCACCACAACGGGAACAAAATAACCGGAAATCTTATCCGCCAGATTTTGAATTGGCGCTTTAGAGCGACTAGCTGTATTGACCATCTCAATAATTTTGGCAAGCAGTGTTTCCGATCCGACTTTTTCAGCCACCATCACAAAAGATCTATTGCCATTGATAGTTCCCGAACTTACCGGATCGCCGGTTTTCTTTTCCACCGGAACTGGTTCGCCGGTTATCATAGATTCATCAATTATAGCTTCACCTTCTTTGATAATGCCATCCACAGGTATTTTTTCACCTGGTTTTACCCGCAGCAAATCTTCTTTCTGAATGAGATCAATAGCTACTACCAGCTCTTTGCCATCAACAATTTTTGTGGCTTGATTAGGAGCGAGTTTTAAAAGTTCTTTAATAGCGCTGTTGGTTCTGCCATGTGCCCGGGCTTCTAAAAGCTGGCCTAAGAGGACAAGGGTCAGGATAACTGTAGCTGCTTCAAAATAAACGAATACAGTTCCTTGTGGAGTTTTAAACTGCGCGGGAAATATATCAGGAAATAATAGAGCAACCACACTAAACAGCCATGCTACACCTGAGCCAATTCCAATGAGCGTAAACATATTTAAGTGCCAGGTAATAAGGGATCGCCATGCCCGCTGAAAGAACATCCAGGTGGCATAAAAAACTACCGGAATGGATAATGCCAACTGCATATAATTCCAATATCTCAACTCCATGATTTTGAATAAAGGGTTGTTGGGCAACATTTCCATCATTGTCATGATGAAAATGGGAATGGTAAAAACACAGGCGACAATAAATTTATGCAGTAGCGTCTTGTATGTCTTATCCTGTTCTTCCACATTTGCTTTCAGCGGAGCGAGATCCATTCCGCAAATAGGGCAGGCACCCGGTTCATCCCGTATAATTTCAGGATGCATAGGACAGGTGTATTGCTGTGCTGATTTTTTAGATGAGGGTTGCTCCACCAGATCCATTCCGCAAACAGGGCAGCAGCCTTCTTTGTCGTAGGTCTTATCGCCTTCGCAATGCATAGGGCAATAAAAAACTCCTGAACCTTTTGTGATTGGTTTCGGACTGAGCCGGGGCGGAGATATTTCTGGTGAGGACTTCTCCTTCACAGGAAGCGTGATGCTGTAATTTCCTCCGCTGCTTATTAATGCCTTCTGCAATTTCTCTAAAGGAATATGTGACTGCATTTCAATCACCGCTTCAGCCTTTGACAGATCCACTGCCACATTGCAGACACCTTCAACCTTTCTTAGTGCTTCCTCTACGTGAGTTTTGCAACCGTTGCAGTTCATTCCGTGTATTTGATATGTGTGTTTCATTGTTTTATGCAAAATTAAGGTTTCTAATTTTCGATTTATGCTACAAGGCATATCGTAAATACGCCAAAGGGGAAGACCCAAACAATAAGCTTTGTGGGGACTTTTGTAATTAGTCACCATTCCCAATCTTCAAAATAAAGAAAAACCCCTTGAAAACACTGGGTTTGCAAGGGGTTTAAATGTTGTCGAAAACAAATTTTATACGATCGTCCAGGTTCTATCACCTGATAGTATCTTGTTTAAAGGTGTTTTAGGTTTTTTAGCTTGTACTGCGCTGATCTGATCTGCTATCTGCTCGTCGATACATGGTCTGTCTTCACGATAGAAAACACCAAACGGACGAGGGAAATGCAGATCTGCAGTGCTGAAATCAGCAAATTGAGCCAGTATGAAAGCTTTTATCTTGTCGGTCTCATCATGTATCCAGAGGTCTTCAGGATTCACCCCGTTGCCTAGTTCCACGATCTCCGGTTTAAAGCCATTCAGTCTGATACCCTTATTGGCTGTCTGGCCAAAAATGAGTGGTTTACCATGTTCTACAAAGATGCATTCTTCTTTCTTGGTATCCTTTTCGGTAAAGATCGAAAACACACCATCATTAAACACCGGGCAGTTCTGATATATCTCGACGAAAGCTGTTCCATGATGTTCGTTGGCGCGATTGATCACAGCTTGCATGTGGAGAGGGTCTCTATCCATAGAACGCGCGAAGAATGATGTCTTGGCACCTAGAGCCAATTCAGCAGGATTAAATGGCTCATCTAGCGAGCCGTAAGGACTTGACTTGGTCACGATCCCTTTAGCTGATGTAGGTGAATATTGTCCTTTGGTCAGACCATAGATCTCATTGTTGAACATCATCACTTTGATGTTGGGGTTGCGGCGCATCATATGTATGAAGTGGTTGCCACCTATAGATAGCAGGTCTCCATCGCCAGAAACCATCCACACGTTCAGATCCGGATTGGCTATTTTGACTCCGCTGGCTATGGCAGGTGCACGACCGTGTATGCTATGCATACCATAAGTGGCCATATAATAAGGGAATCGTGATGAGCATCCAATGCCCGACACGAATACATATTTCTCACGTTCATTGCCCATATTGGGCAATACCGTTTGTACCTGTTTGAGGATAGAATAATCACCACAACCGGGACACCATTTCACATCCTGATCACTTGTGAAATCTTTGGAGGTTAATTTTACAGGTGCTGTATTTTCTACTACGGTTTCCATTTATGAATTTTTTGATAATTAAATTTATTTCACACTAAGGCATTGAGCCTATCAACTGTTATAGACCTCTTTGATCTTTTCTCTGATCTCTTCGGTAGTAAAAGGTGAACCTTGTACTTTGTTCTGTCCGATGGCAGGCAATAAATATTTGCTCTTGATCAGTTGGATCAGCTGTCCGCAGTTGATCTCAGGGATCAGGATCTTATCATAGCTATGCAGGATCTCTCCGAGGTTTTTCGGTAGCGGGTTCAAATGGCGCAAATGCAGGTGGGCTATATCATAGCCCTCATCCAGCAGTTCAAGTACTGCGGTTTTGATAGAACCATGTGTCGAACCCCAGCCCAGCACCAGCACCTTACCTTTGTCCTTGCCACTTTCAGGTTTGGCCAATGGTATGAAGTCTGCGATCTTGGCGACTTTCTCTGCACGAAGCTTTACCATCATTTCATGGTTGAGAGAGTCATAGCATACATTGCCTGTTTCATTTTGTTTTTCCAAACCTCCTATGCGATGCTCCAGTCCTTTGGTACCTGGTATCACCCAAGGGCGCACACCATTTGCATCTCTTTTATATGGCAGAAATTTTCCTCCGGGATTATTGTTTTCCTTTTGGAACTTAACCGTGATAGGAGCTAATTTATCTTCAT
>CAIXBT010000271.1 GCA_903917755.1 uncultured Bacteroidota bacterium | reverse complement strand
GGTGCGGATGCCGGACACTTCAATCTGCCATCGCCTAAGCCTACACACTTTGATGTCAGCACCAGTGGCTACTCGCCATCTTATATCGAGCTGCCTGTGATGCAGTGATAATTTGCAATGGATAACAGCCACCTCACCCTGCCCTCTCCTAAAGGAGAGGGTGTTAACAGCCGATTCATCGTTCTATGTGGTAATAATGTATTCTGAGGTTGAAATTTTATGTATTGGGCTGTTTAAGCCCCCTTCAGGAGATTTGGGGGTAAACCCTAATACAAAAGATCCCTACGGGATGACAAACAAGTCAGAACTACATACCGATTGTCATTTCGTAGCAAAGGCATAGCCGGTTGAAGAAATCTTTCTAATGCCTATGTGGTATAATGTTTCTCTGCGTTCTTAGCAATGAATAGAAAAACCTCCTTCAGACATCTCATTGCATTTTTATACTTTTGAAAAACTATGGGATTTGGATTCAACATATTTGGTTTTCCGATACTGATCATCACATCTGCCATACTCCTCATTTATTTTTTCACCTCCAAAAGCAAAACCCCGCAGATCATACTAGCTGTGATCTGGGGCCTGGTGACCCTGCTATTTATCCATGCCGCCTGGCAAAATAATGCCCAAAGGCCTATGCAGATGAGCAGAGCCGACGCTTATGGCGACTACAGGATCGATACGACCTTCTATCCCGGCAGGAATGCCAGATGGCAGTATGCGCATTACAGGTTTTCCATCACTCGCACAGACAGTATCGCGTTTATGGTGATGACTGACACGGGCACGGAGGCACGGGTGTATAAACACAAGATCAAATATAGTAGCAGAGAGGCTTGCCGGTGGTCGATCGATGATACTGATACGACATTTCATGTGATAAAGCATCCGCCTACACTTTATCGCAAGCGCTATCATTTTTATTATGTCTTTCACTCGGATAGGTATGGTGAGATGTGCTTCAGCAAGCAGCGATAGAAAATACAAATTCCCCTTGCCCCCTTTGGAAAGGGGGATCAACAGCCTTTGCGTTTTTGCATTTTTTTTCGAGCAATAAATTTTCACCTCACCCCAGCCATTTCCTAAAGGAGAGGGAGCAACAGCCGCTTTATTCTATGTTTTCTATGTGGCAAATATGTATTCTTTGCTTTTCGCGAGCAGGTATGCGCTCAAATAAAAAATGCCCCGCTTATTCAGCAGGGCATTTTGAAATTATTTCTACCGCCAAGGATTATTCCTTGATGATCTTATTTACCATCACACCTTCAGGAGTTTTGAAGTTGATCAGATAGATGCCACCTGTGAGTGGAGCCATATCTGTCACGATCTCATATGTACCTCCTATCTGAGTACCGGTGAAGAGACGGCTTACTACACGGCCAGTCATATCGGTGAGAGTGATCTCCAGATCTTCATCTCTGCTCAGAGAGTAGGCGATGGTTACTTCCTTGTTAGTAGGGTTAGGATAGATACGGGTGCTGAGGCTCTGGCTGATATCTGACAGGCCTGTGACGGTCTCGACAGATGAAGCCGACATTACAGAGCAGAATCCGTTAGATACCTGCACCTTGTAGTTGTTAGCCGATCCGATAGCACCGGTATTGATATTGTAAGTATTAGAAGTGGCACCAGCTATTGCTACTCCGTTTTTGAACCACTGATATGATGTAGCACCTGCCGCTGCAGTCAGTACACCGTTGTTATTAGTGAATGTAGCTGTAGGCGGAGCGCTGAATGTCACATGTATGCTGTCTCTGGTAGAGCAGCCACCCTGAGATGCTACCACATAGATCTCGCCTGTAGTGGTCACGCTGTCCAGCACGCCTGTAGGTCCGTTAGACCATACGATAGAGTTGGCAGTGGTAGTGGCATTGAGATATACCGTAGTACCTGTGCAGCCGCCCGTATCTGTACCGACAGAGAGCGATGGGTATGAACTCTTAGTGACAGTATCGGGAGCAGAAGTAGCAGTACCGCATGGACCTGAAGTGGTCACAGTAAAGATACCTGCACTGTATTCGGTGATAGACTGACTGGCAGTGCTATTGCTCCACACGTTATTTGACGCAGCTGACGATGTCAGAATCACACTGTCATTGCCGCACATATGCAGTGAGCCTGTCACTGTAATAGTAGGCGTAGGCGTGGAAGCCTGAGTCGCGATATTGATAGTAGCTGTACCTGTGCATGAGCCGTTGTGTACGGTCACTGTATATGTACCACCTGTGGTGATAGATATAGCATGTACTGTAGCACCACCCGGAGACCAGAGGTATGAAGAGTAACCCACACCTACATCGAGCGTATCTGCACCTGACGGGCAAACGAAGGTTCTGGATGCAGTGATGATCGGAGTGAGCGATGTCGTAGTGATCTGCACGTTCACCTTGTTTGAAGTATCAGTACATCCGTTTTGAGTAGCTACTACATAGTAGTTGCCAGTCACGGTAGCAGTATAGGTATTGCCTGTCTGGCCTGCTACAGTTGCAGCGCCGTTATACCACTGCTTAGTGCCGCCTGATACGGTAGCAGTGAGCAGCTGAGTACCACCGCCGCAGAGTACCACAGGACCCACCGGAGAGATAGTAGCTGTAGGAGGCTGATTGACCACTACAGTCTGTGCCACAGAAGTCACTTTCATACAGTGTTCGATCACATCTACAGTATATGCACCCGCAGTAGTGGCAGTATATGTACGGCCAGTAGCACCTGATATGGCTACACCGCCTTTGTTCCACTGATATTGAGCACCTGTCTGTGTAGCGGTGAATGTCACGCTGCCACCCTGGCAGAATGTGAGCGCTCCACCGGCAGTCACCCCGTTAGACGGAGCAGGGCCGATGGCGATCGATGTATTGCCCACCTGAGTAGTGTCGATAGGTGCACATGATCCTGTCGGAGTTTGTACCCTGACATAGAATATCAGACCTGCCTGAGAGGCATTCTGATTGGCCTGAGTTATTCCTCCGATAAAAGTTTGAACATTGACATCTACTATGATACGGAGCAGAAACTGACCCGGATTGTCATAAGTAGTACCTGTCACTTTTACACAAAACTGACTGCCACCGTTAAACTGGTTGCTGGCAGCATCAGTAGCCCAGCAGAGACCGCATGGGAGGTTCTGAATACTGTCTATCTTGATCCAGTTCAGCGGATAGGTAGTACCGCCTGAAGTCACGCTGGTCGGAACCTTGACCTGAAGCACCTGAGAGTAAGCTACACCTTGCACAGCGCATGGCACGCTGTCTGCCGGAGGTGAAAATCCCGGTGAGGTCAGGTTGGTACCGGCTGTACAGACACTTGGGCCTGAGTTGCCGCAATACTGGGCATTTGCCATCTGTACTGCAGCTATCAGCAGCACCGTGGCAAATATCTTTTGTAAAAATTTCATAAGGAAATGTGTTTTGTTTAAAATTTGGTAAAGAATTGGTTGATTTTCAGGACAGCCAAATATAATAAGTTTATATCCTCCCGAAAACTTTTATCCGCTTTGTGAAAAAGATAATTTAGCCCGTGTAGATATGACACGAACGGGCTGCATTTGGCTTTCTCGCAGGTATATAGAATCGATAATGCTTTTATTGCATCGTGAATGTCCAGACCGGAGAGTCCTGTGTGGTATTGTTAGACAGGGCCACATGCACATGCCAGTGGTAGCTATGGCCTGATACCAGAGAGGTAGGGCTGAAAGAGTTGCTGGTCATGATCTGATTGACAAAGGCACCTGTCTGAGTATCGGTGAACTCGAATTCATAACCCACTGCACCCGTCACGGCAGTGCAGGTGAATAGCTGACCGGATACGATATTGGTGCTGTTATTGGCCGGAGATACCAGCGTCACACCGGGATTGGTGTTGGATTTGCTGCAGGATGATATAGCGAAAACGAGCATGATAGCTACACAAATCAGATAAAATGGTTTTGATCTCATGGCGCGGGTTTTTATGATTGTTTGCTGCAAAATAAAATATTTTTCCGGGTTTATTTCCAAGATTTTAAAAGTAAAGGACATTAGATTCGAGCTACACTCACCTCGCTGTCCAGGTTTCAAATCGACTTTAAAGAATATAAAGGATTTGTATTTTTATTCTACCGCTGAGGCGGAGAGACACAGAGAATACATGGCTCGCAAAAATGCAAAGAACTGAACAATTGGTTTATTATTATCATGATCAATCCTCACGCAGGTTCATGCGTCCACGCACGTCCCCAATTAATCATTGTCCAAGCAGGCATTATCAATTATCCATTACCAATGGCTTACTTCGCTTGAATAGCGCGCTCGGTCAGCCCGATGGCCTCGTCTATATGGCGCAGGGCACGCATCTTGAGCCCCTTGGCGAAGTTGTTGTCCTCCTCTTTGTTCACATCGGCGCGGGTCTTTCTGAGCATTTCCAACGCCTTGCGCAGACGGCCTACACGCTCGTTTATCTCCTGTACAGGCACATGCTCGTTTATGTTTTTGCCATCATCTATGGCAGCTCTTTTGATCTCGTTGATCGCGGCATCTATAGACTTTATGGCACCAGCTTCATCTTCAGATTGTTTCCAGTTATTGGCCGGATGGTGCTCGATGAACCAGCGTGCTGCGCGCAGGTCAGACAGCGCACGGAGATAAGCCGGATGTTCGCCGGCCAGTGCGGGCATGATGGAAATGACAGTGAGGGCGATGATCAGTGCCAGTCTGCCGGTCGTAGATGTGATGTGACTTTTCATGATAAATATTGGTTTTGATGAATGTTATGCATATTTTGAGTGGGGAAGCGCGCCAAGGTTTAATC
>CAIXBT010000270.1 GCA_903917755.1 uncultured Bacteroidota bacterium | reverse complement strand
TGCATTCCCATATCTCTAAATTAAAATATTTCTATTTTCCAGGTATGCATTATTACGATGAACCCAATTATTTGCTATATTTGTATCTAATAAAGCATTAAAGCAAATTGAATATTCATTATGCATATTATAAAAACTCATTTCATTTTTGCAAATACTCAAATAATTGGTTTGTAGAGTATTAGTTTTTCTGAAAAAAGGCACCCATAATGTCAAATATGGATTTTTAATAATACATAATAGAAAAATTGATACGGCTGAGCTCAACTAAAAATGCGAGCGTTTTGAAATAATTTCCACTACGCAGGTTCATTGCGCAGCACAGGGCTACATTTGCTTTCATAAACCGGAAGAAAACTAAAAAGAAATAAATTTGCTAAATATATTAGCAATTACAATTTAAATTATACTTTTGCAACGTAAAACTAAAAACAACGATATGGCAAACGCAACTGCTGACGAGAAGAAAGAAAAGATGAAAGCCCTGCAACTGACCGTAGATAAGCTCGACAAAGCTTACGGAAAAGGTACGGTCATGAAGCTCGGCGACTCACGCATCATTCAGGCCGAAGTGATATCTACCGGTTCGATAGGGCTGGACATAGCACTCGGTATAGGTGGCCTGCCTAAGGGCAGGATCGTAGAGATCTACGGGCCGGAGTCTTCCGGCAAGACGACCCTCGCCATACAGGCTATAGCCAATGCTCAGAAAATGGGCGGTATAGCGGCGATAATAGATGCGGAACATGCCTTTGATAAAGAATATGCCATAAAACTGGGAGTGGATGTCAATAATCTGCTCATCTCTCAGCCCGATGATGGCGAGCAGGCACTGGATATAGCCGAGCACCTGATCCGCTCGGGAGCTATCGATATCATCGTGATAGACTCGGTGGCAGCACTGGTGCCACGCGGAGAGCTGGAGGGCGAAATGGGCGAATCTAAGATGGGCCTTCATGCACGACTCATGTCTCAGGCACTGCGCAAGCTGACCGGCTCTATCAGCAAGACCCACTGCTGCTGCATATTCATCAATCAGCTGCGGGAGAAGATAGGCGTGATGTTTGGCAATCCGGAGGTCACTACGGGAGGCAATGCCCTGAAGTTTTATGCATCTGTACGTCTGGATATACGCCGTATAGGCCAGATCAAGGACAAAGAAGATGTAGTGGGAAACCGCACCAAGGTCAAAGTGGTGAAAAACAAAATGGCACCACCATTCAAGACCACAGAATTTGACCTGATGTATGGCGAAGGTATCTCAAAGGTAGGCGAGATCATCGATCTGGGCACCGAGCTGGAGATATTGCAGAAGTCAGGTTCATGGTATAGCTATGATGGCACTAAACTGGGCCAGGGCCGTGAAGGTGTGAAGCAGATACTGCAGGATAATCCAGAGATGGCTGCCGATATCGAAAGACGTATCCGCGAAAAATATACTCAGGGTATCGAAGTGGTGAAGACCGAAATAGCAACTGAAGAAGAAGATTGAAATGCGAATGTGCTGATTCGGCAATTTGAAAATTTGAAAATGAAATACACTGTGAATTGCCTATAGTGAAGAAGTATCGTATTATTCTCTATTCACTATTATCTATTCGCTGATCAAAAAAGGCTGGTGACTTATGAATATATATGTCGGCGGGAATTATTTCCCCCGGCATTTTATTTTCCGCCTTTAGCATATTGCAGATCATACTCTGCACGGAGGCTCTCGCCTCGATCCTGATACAGCTGCGCACGGATATTGTAGTATTCGGGTTTGGTCTGGCCCATCTCGATCACCATACTGATATGATAGAGCATATTGTCCTTATCGCCCATTTCTTTGTAGATATCATACATCTTGAGGTGAAGCTTCCAGTCATTATCATTATAGAGACCGGCCAGTTTCAGCATCGGAGATACCTCATCGAATTTGTGCATCTTGACCTTGACCATAGCGAGATACAGAAAGGCATCTGAGTTGGTTTTGACCAGATGGATATAGTGGTTCAGCAGCGATTCTGCCGAGTCGTAATTATTGATCCTGTAATTGATGACACCGAGATAAAAATTCAGTTTGTCGATATCATCCTTGAGTTCTTTTGCTCTTTCGAAGTAGGCTTTGG
>CAIXBT010000269.1 GCA_903917755.1 uncultured Bacteroidota bacterium | reverse complement strand
TTAAAAAGCTGAAAAGCTAAATTATTTCGTAAATAGTTGTTGTGACATCGATTATGTATGTGAGAAGTCAAAAAGTCTTAAGCTTCCATCACTTAGCTATGATGACTTTGGTGCCTATATCGACATAGCGATATATTTCGTCCACATCGGAGTTAGAGAGAGAAATGCAGCCCAAAGTCCAGTTTATTCCTTTTTCAATCAGATAGGGTTTATTGGCGGGCACACCGTGAATTCCTACGCTGCCCCCGATGGTGGCATTGGCGGGTATCTTACCATGGGTTTTATTGGCTTGAAATTTCATCCAACTTTGTTTGGTAGGATAATCTATGAGCATGAATTTATTCCATTCAGGATGGGGATATTTAGCTAAGATGTGAAACACACCTTCGGGGGTGCATTGGTCCCCCTCATATTTTTTGTCTGTAATAGGGTTTCCGCCAAAAACACATTTGTATTGCTTCAGTTCTATTTTTCCGACCTTGAGTGTCAGAGTATGTTCGGTCTTGTCGATATAGATCTCAATATCTTTTTTATCCAGTTGGAAAGCATGGAGTTTTTGGTCAATGGTGAGATGTAACTCCTGAGGCGGGGTATAGGCACTACCTGATGACAGAAAGCTAAAAAGATGAAATATGACTGAGAGAAATATCATGTACGTATGAAACAAAACGAAAACTAAGTAACAATTATTTTCTCAATTATAGGTTTTATTATTATAACAAAAGTGGATATCCGAAGCTTGAACCGGATCGGATATACATTCATACAGATAATATTTAAGCATGTTTTTTCGTTACTTTACTATATGAAATATACACTACTGTTTTTCTTGTCCATTTTAGCCCTATCTCAAATCCATGCCCAGCCCCCCCACAATCAGACAGCCACGCATTTCGTAGCACCTAAACTTCAGGTGTCGAAATCGGATCTGCCCAGAATCATGAAGATAGAAGATACACTGCGACAGCTATTGAACATAGTGATGTATGATACTACGGTGAAAGTAGATGACATTACGATAGACTATACAGGGGCTATCATAAGAAATATGGCATTAGGGAAACTTGATACGACAGAGTATATCAAAATGAAACCCAAGAGTGATACTGCGGGTCTGGCCACAAGATTCGAAAACAGAAAAATAGCCTGCTATAAATTCATACCCAAGTTGATCGCTGCACTCAAGACTGATAATTCATTTTATTATTCTTTTGACTAATTGGCAGAACTATCTAAGGTATATCCGCCCGATAGTAGTTTCAGGATATTGACATGGCAGATGCACTATCCTAAGGGGCGATTTCGCTACTATGGAGTGATACAGATGCGTTCGTCCAAGCTGAAGATGTATCCGCTCACAGACCTGCGCGACACGCTGCCATTTCATACACAGGGACATCTGACTCAAAACAACTGGTACGGGCAGATATACTATAAGATCATAGAGAAGACTGTAAATAAGAAAACCTATTATACGCTGTTTGGGTTTGAGGCGGCAGATTTTATCTCCCGGCGCAAGATCATTGACATCCTGACCTTCGACGAAGCAGGCAAACCGCAATTCGGAGCACCATTATTTCAGTTTAAGTATGATGACAGCAGTCATATCAAGGCTATAGATACGATGAGCCGTTTCTTTATAGAGTACAAATGGAGTGCATCACCGACTCTTAATTATGATTACAACAAAGAGGAGATCGTCTTTGACCACCTGGCTCCGCCTAATCCACAGGCCAATGGGGTTTACTTCACCTATGTGGAAGATGGCACCTATGAGGGATTCAAATGGACCGGCAATCACTGGCAATGGGTAGAGAGGGTATTCACCTTTTCGATAGATGAGAATGACAATCCACCGATACCATCGCCTCTATTCGGGACGCCGAAGAAACAACCTAAACTACCAGATCAGGTAGAGCATTAGCATACACGTTTATGGTTAAACTAAAAAAGCATCCGATGAGGGATGCTTTTTGCTTTCGGGTATTGACCGAATGATTATTTTTTAGCCGGAGCCGGTTGTTGAGTTGGCATTGGAGTAGCGCCTGCACCTGTTTCTTTCAGACGTTTTGATACCTCATCCAGTTCTGCAGGTGGGGCAGTAGTAGTAGATTGTGCAGCAGCACCTTTCTTAGCAGCTACTGTCTTTTTGTCGATCAGAAATGAAGAGCAAAGGCTGAATACCAACAGTAAAACTGCCAGTGTCCAGGTGGTTTTTTCGATCACGTCTGTAGTACGTGATGCGCCGAATATTTGCTGGCTGGCACCGCCGAAAGATGCACTGACACCGCCGCCTTTAGGGTTTTGGATCAAAATGATGAGTGCCAGAAAAATGCAGATAACAATTATCAGAATTGTTATAAAAGTGTACATGAACATAATATCTATTTGTTTTTTAGTCTTTCAATTTGAACGGCGAAATAAGCACTTTTTTCGGGATTATTCAAACTCAGGGTTTCATATGCTTTAATTGCCTTATCTGTCAATCCCTGGAGAACGTAAATTTTGGCCAGTGTCTCTGATACCAGTTCCTGTTTAGGCTTGGCCGGCTGCGATTTTTTCTTTTTCTGATTTTCGATGAAATTGTCCAATCCTTTGGCGTATTGGGTCTCGGTTTCAAGCTTATCATGAAAAAATGTAGCAGGCATACTGCTCATTATCAATTTGTCGAGTTCATCTGCGGCTGCTTCCTGCGCCAGCGGTTTTTCTTCTATCAATTTCTTCAGACTATGTTTCCCCTGCTTGAAGTGATCAAGCCATTCATCAAAAGTATGATCCACAATGATAAATTTTTTCTCTTCGTTAGGGCTGTTAATTATTTTTTCTTCCTCTTCTTCATATTCCTCTTCCGGCAGGATCAAAACCTCTTTAGTATCCGAGATCTCAGGGTCCAGGACCAAAGATGGCTGAAAGTCCTGTGTTTCGACGGCTATAGTTTGAGGTGTTTCCTCTATGATCTGTGGTACAACTACTATCGGTTCACTGACCGGCTCAATTGTTTCCGGAATAATGACCGACTGTTCGGAGCGAGCTTTTTTCTTCAGATATTCATGAAGAATATTTCTGTCATTGCTCCAGACCGCGCTTTCGGCCAGTTCATGATCGAACTTTTCGGTATCAGTAGCTTGTTGCTGTTTCAATAGCAGCATTCTGGCCGAATTGAAATAAGGGAATTGAGCCTTTATTTTCTCCAGTTCATCCGGTGAAAGTCCAAGTAACTTGGCAGGTAGTTTGTTATTTATGAGTGATCTGGCCAATTCAGGCGATTTGAAAGAGTTGAATCGTAATAATAAAATTTTAATCCCAATTATTTAACCAAAGCTCCGAATCATTACCATTTTACAAAAGCTTTATTAAAAATATCATCCATTAGCTGCTTGACAATATCAGCTACCAGTGTATTCTGCACATCAGAAAGATTGGCTGTGCCTGGTGCATCGGCATAGCGGGAGAATATTTCCGGTTGTTTCCAGCTGTCTTTCGGATATTTCTTGTTTTCGTATGATATCTGAACGGTAATGGTCAGCCTGTTGACGCCTGACTGAAGCTGTGCTGTCGGGGCCTGCGCTGAGAATGAATAGCCTGTCACTGCACCTTTGAAAGCCACATCTCCGTCATAGGTCACTTGATGGAGACTGGCCTCGGTGATCAATTTGTTTTTCAGTGCGTCTGTTATGGTTTGGTTGAGCAGGGCAGGAGCGTTATTAGCTGAATTTCTAAGCAGGTCTACGGTCACAGTCTTGACATCTGCAGGCAGGCTCGCCCCAGTGAAGGAATACACCTTACAGCCGCCGATGCTGATGAGGATCGCAAACAAAACAAGATATAAAATCCCCCTTGCACCCTTTGTAAATGGGGCGGAATACCAATGTAGGCTGTGTTTTTGTCTATTATCTTTTATCTCTCGTCTCATATCTCATGTCTATTTTTCGAGGTCATATTCTTTGATCTTTCTGTAGAGTGTTCTCTCTGATATTCCCAGGTCGGTGGCTGCGTCGCGACGACGGTTGCGGTGCTTTTTGAGTGCCTTCACGATCAGTTCTTTTTCTTTGTCTGCCAGCGATAGCGATTCATCTATGGTCTCGTGAGTGGTATAACTCTGAGGTTCATTGATGATGAGATGAGAAGATTCATCATGTTTAGGCATTCCGCTTTGCACAGAAGACATGGGCTGAATGAAAGTAGGAGATGAGGGGTATTGCTCTAATGTGTTTCTTGAATTGTCTCTGTATCCATCGGCATCTGACAATGTGATCGGAGAAACATTAGAGCCACCGTTGTGCTGGTTTCGAGCCACATCAAACACAAACTGCTTTAGATCGTTGAGGTCTTTTTTCAGATCAAAAATGAGTTTGTATAGAATATCACGTTCTGTCATCCCTGTAGTGGATTCATTAAACATGTCTTTAGCCAATACAGGCAGACGATTTTGAGTAATGTCGGGAACTATCTGAACCAGCTCCTGCGCTGATATTTCTTTGTCTACTGACAGGATAGAAACCTGTTCTGCCACATTTTTGAGCTGACGGACATTGCCGGGCCAAGGGTATTTCAATATCAATAAACGAGCTTCATCAGTTAGTTTGACCGAAGCCATTTTCATTCGCTCAGCAAAGTCAATACAAAACTTTCGAAACAGGAGATAAATATCTTCACCACGCTCACGCAGAGGCGGAATGTATATCGGCACTGTGCTAAGACGATAATACAGATCTTCTCTGAATTTACCATTGCTGACAGCCTGCTGCAGGTTTACATTGGTAGCTGCTATGACGCGGACATCTGTCTTCATGACTTTAGATGAGCCCACGCGGATATATTCTCCGGTCTCCCACACGCGAAGCAGACGGGCCTGTGTGCCAAGCGGCAATTCGCCTACCTCATCGAGAAAGATGGTGCCCCCAGCTACAGTTTCAAAATAACCCTTGCGGGAATCATGAGCTCCTGTGAAAGAGCCTTTCTCGTGTCCGAATAATTCTGAGTCTATGGTTCCTTCCGGTATCGCTCCGCAGTTGACAGCTATGAATGGATTATGCTTGCGGGTGCCAAGTTGATGAATGATGTGAGAGAAAACCTCCTTACCCACACCGCTCTCGCCGGTGATCAGGACTGTAAGATTAGTCGGTGAAACACGCTCTGCTATGCTGATGGCATGATTGAGCAAGGGTGAGTTGCCTATGATGCCGAACCGATTCTTTATTGATTGAATTTCCATTGAGTGAGATTTGAGATGATAGATATGAGACTTGAGACACAAGTTTCATGATTCATCTTTTCCTTGTTATGATCTTAATTCTGTTTTTATAAATTCTTTACCTATCGGCCGTGGCTGACCTATTACTAAAACCTACAACCCACTTACTACTTCTCCTATCAATGTACCTGAGGTGCAGTCTATGACTTTAGCATAGGCGTATGTGCCGAGCTCTAAATTGCCTTTGGGTACGATGATCACCTTGTTCTGCGAATTTCGACCATATAGCTGCTCATCACTTTTGCTAGATGTCCCTTCGAGCAATATTTCATAAGTTTTGCCCAGATTTTCTTTATTTCTCAATAAAGTATGTCCTCTGTGCAGCTCTATGATCTCTGCCAGTCTGCGTTTTTTTACATCGTCAGTCACATCGTCTGTGAGCTTCTTAGCAGCTGTTGTACCGGGGCGCTCATTGTACATATACATGTAAGCCAGTTCGAACTTTACTTCATCGAGCAGGCTCAATGTATCCTGATGCTCCTCTTCGGTCTCTGTGCAGAAGCCGGCTATGATATCGGTAGAAATAGCTGCTTCAGGCACTATGCGGCGCACTGCGGCTATTCGATCCAGATACCATTCGCGGGTATAGGTGCGGTTCATCAGTTCCAGTATGCGTGTGTTACCGCTTTGCACCGGCAGGTGGACATATTTGCAGATGTTGTGGTATTTGGCCATAGCATGAAGCACATCGTCCGACATATCTTTAGGATGCGATGTAGAGAACCTGACTCTTAGATCCGGTGCCACTTCAGCCACCATGATCAGCAGCTCTGCAAAATTGACCACATGGTCTTCATATTTGGCATCCACCAGCTTCTTGCCTGATAGTTTAGGGTCTTCGGTATAGCGATAGCTGTCTACATTCTGACCTAGCAGGGTCACTTCGCGATAGCCCATGTTATAGAGATCCTGTGCCTCTTTGATTATGGAATGCGCATCACGTGAGCGTTCCCGGCCGCGTGTGTGAGGCACTACACAGAAAGAACACATATTGTCACAGCCGCGTGTGATAGAGATGAAAGCACTGATACCATTAGAGTTTAGCCTCACCGGGTTGATCTCGGCATAGGTCTCATCGCGCGAGAGGAGTACATTGACGGCTTTCTGGCCGGTGCCAGCCTCTTCGACCAGTCCGGGCAGTGTCCGGTAGGCATCAGGTCCAGCCACTATGTCAATCAGTTTTTCTTCGACCAGTAGTTTCTCTTTGAGTCTTTCGGCCATACAACCTAAAATACCTATCAGAGCCCCTTTCTTGCGTTTTTTGACTGAAGATAGGTGCTGAAGACGGTGACGGACGCGCTGCTCGGCATTATCGCGAATAGCACATGTGTTTATGAGGACCAGATCGGCATCATTGTGATCAGTGGTAGCATCAAAACCCGCATTGGCCAGAATAGAAGCCACAACCTCGCTGTCAGAGAAGTTCATGGCGCAACCATAACTTTCGATATAATACTTTTTGCCTATGCTTATGACTGATGCGGGTCTTTGAGCGGTGAGGGTCTCGCCCTGCCGATTTTCATCTATCTTCTTGGTTTGCAACTCAAAAGCGACCTCGTTGTTATATAATTCGTTGCTCATTTATATCCGATTGGGTGGCAAAGATAATTAAATGCTGACAAAATGACAGGAGTAGGTCGGTAATTCGAGAATTTTAAGAAGAAGTAGCCTTGGACTACTTAGCGTTGCAGGTATATCTGCCGTCACCTTCGAAATATACCATGTACTGAGCAGATGCGTCTTTGGTATTGACGCAATAATCTACAGAGTAGGTAGAAGGGCCCTTGGTACATATATAGCCTGAATCCTGAGTCAGAGTGGTCTTGAGGGCGGTGTAATAAAGTGAGTCAGAGTAGAGTGTACGTTGTTCGATCACGGCGCCGGCACTATCGCGTTTCACACAGGTGCTGCAGGCATTGGTGCAGGTGAAACATTTCTTGCATGATGGTAATACGGATACGACAAGCAGTAAGAAAATTACAAGCGATAAGGTTTTTGCCATAGATTCCAAATGTAATAATTGAGAATTAGATTTCCAAAAAAAGCCCCTCTAAATCTCCCCGAAGGGGAGACTTAAATACTCCCGCTAATAAACGGGTGCTTGATGTTCCTTAATATTTTGAAGGGATTTTTAGATTTTGAACACAAAAAACAGTTATTTGCTGTCAGATGCTTTTCAACTCATTACAGTTTCTCATCTTTTTTCCTGTAGTAACGCTGATCTACTTTTTGTTGCCTCACCGTTACAGATGGGCATTATTGCTGGCTGCGAGTTGTATATTTTACTGCACTTTTTATCCGCCCTATATCCTGATCTTGTTTTTTACGATCATAGTAGACTATGTAGCAGGGATATATATTGAGAAAACAGAAGGCGCACGGCGCAAACAGTTTCTCATCATGAGCATTATAGCCAATCTCGGAGTGCTGGCGGTATTCAAGTATTTCAATTTCTTTCTGAATAATTATAATCATGTATTGCATCTGGTTCATGTGCAGGGAGCAGATCTTGGATTCTGGAAGATACTGCTGCCGATAGGACTTTCTTTTCATACGTTTCAGGCCATGAGCTATACGATAGAGGTCTATCGCGGCCATCAAAAAGCAGAACGTCATTTGGGGATATATGCGCTATACGTGATGTTCTATCCGCAACTGGTGGCAGGGCCGATAGAGCGGCCGCAACATTTGATACCGCAGTTTTATGAACAGCATATATTTGATTGGAACAATCTGAGCTGCGGGCTGAGGCTGATGCTCTGGGGACTGTTTAAGAAAGTCGTGATAGCTGACCGGCTCGATGTGTATGTCAATTCGATGTTCAATAGCCCGGATTCTTTTCATCAGGGCAATGTCGCGTTAGGTGCCGTGTTTTTTGCTTTTCAGATATACTGTGATTTTTCGGGCTATTCGGATATTGCTATCGGCTCTGCGAGGGTGATGGGGTTCTCGCTGGTGAGTAATTTTGACAGGCCATATATGTCTGCCAGCATAGTGGAGTTCTGGAGGAAATGGCATATCTCGCTTTCATCGTGGTTCCGGGACTATTTGTATATCAGCCTCGGAGGAAATCGTGTATCAGAGCTCAGGCGTAATTTCAATCTTTTAGTTACTTTTTTGCTCAGCGGATTCTGGCATGGAGCGAGTTGGACATTTGTGATGTGGGGAGCGATTCATGGGGCGTATGTGATGATAAGCCCCCCAACCCCCAAAGAGGGAGGGGAACAGCCCCATACATCCCCCAGTGGGTTCAAATATATTAAACGGGCTATAGGTATTGTCTTTACTTTCTCCATTGTTACAGTGGCCTGGGTGTTTTTCAGGGCGGGATCGATAGGGGAGGCGGTGCATTATATCGCTTATATGGTCAGGCCTAAGCATCAGAGTTGGTTTGAGTATCCGACCATCAGAGAGGTGATCTATGCGGGAGGCTGGCATCTGTTTGTGCTGCTACTGTTTGCTTTTTTGCTTGTATCAGAAGAAGTACTTGCACGGAATGATGGCAGGTTTGGTCGGAAAGGCTGGATGGATAGTCTGTGGCTTGGATTTGTAGTATTTATGATACTGACGATGGGTATTTACAATCAAAACGCTTTCATATACTTTCAGTTTTAATCCTCTGGTGAATACAAAAAATGAAGAAAATACTGCCATATCTGCTGTTTAGCCTTATCATTCCGATCGGGGCTGCGGTGTTGTATTATCTTCATTTCAAGAGTGATACAACAGATATCGACCCGAATATGAAATATCTGGTCAGGCCTTCCAGTGAGCAAAACGATATTTTGTTCATTGGCAATTCAAGGGTGCTCAATCAGATAGACCCGAGGGTGACGGAAGAGATCACCGGTCTCAAAGCCTACAATCTCGGCCTGGAGGGTGGCAGTACTGTATATTTTAATATGGTTTACCGGACCTATTTGCAGCGACACCCCAAACCTAAATACATTGTGATGAATGTCGACTTCCGCTGCTTTGACACAGAGCACAGGGTGTTCAATTTCCCTGATTATTTCCCATATCTCAGGGATTCTATGGTACATGCCTGTCTGGCGCCTTATTATTCCCAATATGAGACCGGCATTGCGCAGTTTTACTATAGAATGAAAAGGATCAATTCAAAGGCAGACCCCTCCAAAGTCTCTAATCTGAGGAGTATTTTTGAATTCGGATCTGCGCATGAACTGCCGGTGGTCGATACGCTCAGAGGTTTCCATCCTTTCAGTATGACCTGGGAAAGTCAGCGGCATGTGCTCACTCAATATGATGCAGTATATTCACAAAAGGGCTTTGATCTGCTCCGTGAGATCATAAAAGATGCTCAGGCGCATGACATAAAGGTCATCCTGATCTGTGCTCCGTTTTATATGGATTACCGGCAGATAGTCAGAAATTATGATGTGGTGAGGGATTCGATCCTTGCTATCGCTGATGCCACTCATGTGCCCTATTGGAACTATTCAGACATCGCTATGGGCGACAGTACTAAGTATTTCTACAATGTCAATCATGTCAATGCGGCAGGGGCAGCGGTATATTCGCGGATACTGTCTGCTGACCTTAAATGCTATATGAGTCCTTTGTAGGGGCAATCCCTTGTGGTTGCCCAAATCGATTGCCACTGCCAGTCTGAATTTGCCATTTTGTCCACCCGGTTTTCGGAATATAAACTATTTCCGTCACTTTTTCTGCCAAAAAAGCCTATAAAATGCCTTGGCATAACATATGCTTAGTACATTGCACGAGCTAATTTCAATAACTAAATCAAAATTTAAGCAAAACTATGGCAGATGTAAAAATCAAACCTTTGGCTTACCGTGTGGTAGTAAAGGCAGCAGAAGCTGAGACCAAGACAGCAGGCGGTATCATTATCCCGGATAGCGCTAAGGAAAAACCGCAGAAAGGAACAGTAGTAGCAGTAGGACCAGGCAAAAAAGATGAGCCTACAAGTGTGAAAGTAGGTGATTCTATTCTATATGGTAAATATTCAGGCACTGAGATCAATATCGAAGGTACTGAGTATCTCATCATGCGCGAATCTGATATCTACGCGATCCTTTAATCTTGTTACCGAACCAATTTTCAATTCTTAACTTTTAAATTTCAACTAAAACATATGGCAAAATTAATCTTATTCCAAGGAGATGCCCGCGATAAACTCAAAGCAGGCGTGGACAAACTGGCCAACACTGTAAAGGTGACACTTGGCCCTAAAGGACGTAACGTCGTTATCGACCGTAAATTTGGTGCACCTATCGTAACTAAGGACGGTGTGAGCGTAGCTAAAGAGATCGAACTCGAAGACCCTATCGAAAATATGGGTGCACAAATGTGCAAGGAAGTCGCATCTAAGACAGCCGATCAGGCAGGTGATGGTACTACTACCGCTACCGTGCTCGCTCAGGCTATCGTCGGTCCGGGCCTCAAAGCTCTGGCATCTGGCGCTAACCCTATGGATCTGAAACGCGGTATCGACAAGGCTGTTGTAGCCGTAGTGGCAAGCCTCAAGGCTGCTTCTGAGACCGTAGGCAAAGACATCAAGAAGATAGAGCAAGTTGCTACTATATCTGCAAACAGCGATCACGAAATAGGAAAGATGATAGCTGAAGCTATGGAAAAAGTGACCAACGAAGGTGTGATCACGGTAGAAGAAGCTAAAGGTACATCTACTGAAGTGAAGATCGTAGAAGGTATGCAGTTTGACCGTGGATATCTGTCTCCATACTTCGTGACCAACAGCGAATCTATGGAAGTAGAACTCGAGCAACCGTTCATCCTGATCACAGACAAGAAAATATCTAACCTGCAGGAGATCCTTCCTGTATTGGAAAAAACTGCACAGGCTGGCCGTCCGCTGCTCATCATCGCTGAAGATGTGGACAGCAACGCTCTTGCAACCCTGGTGGTAAATAAACTGCGTGGTACATTGAAAGTGGCAGCTGTCAAGGCTCCGGGCTTCGGTGATCGCCGCAAGGAAATGCTGAAAGATATCG
>CAIXBT010000268.1 GCA_903917755.1 uncultured Bacteroidota bacterium | reverse complement strand
GGCTTTCCTGATCGAGATACCTGAGATATCAAAGGAGATTAATGGCAATAAGCTCTCTTTGGTGGTAGGAGGAGTCAAGGCATACAACGAAGATAACCTGTATGCTAAGAAGGGGTCTCTGGAGCACTTTAAGATCTTCATTGGTTTTCAGAATAAAGTCTGTTTAAATCTTTGCATCTGGACAGATGGTATCAAAGCTGATGTCAAGGTGAATAGCCTGGATGAACTTGTTAGACTCATTCATGAGATGATAAAGGGTTTTCAGGCAGAAGCTTATTTGAACACCTTAGCTGAATTTGCCAACCTGCACATTTCAGAACGCCAGTTTGCTCAGATGCTTGGAAAAGCAAAGCTATATCAGCAGCTATCCAATAGCGAGAAATCTGACAAGCCTCATTTTCTCTTCGGAGAGAACAATCTCTCTCTTATTGCATTACTTTACTACAAGAGTCCATTTTTCGCCAGAGATGCTAATGGGAACATCAATCTATGGAATCTATACAATCTGTTCACATGGGCAAATAAGTCCAACTACATAGATAGATTCCTTGAGAGGGGCTTAAATGCTTCAGAGTTCATTTCTGGTATAGCCACCGCTATCAAAAGTAATTCATATCACTGGTTTTTGGATTGATCTGTCCGTCCACATTATATCACTAAGCCTGATTGCCAAATGGACAGTCAGGCTTTAATTTTTCTGCTATGAACGAAAAGGAAATCCATGAGATCAATAAATTCTGTAGTCCTGATAGCATATTGGTCATTACGCAGAGTGGTAAGCTGATCCGGCTCAATTGTCCTTTTGAGGTTTTGGTCATAAACAGGATAGATGGGTACGCGCCGGGTGATAAAGCAAAAGTTTCACAGGTCAAAATAGATAGCAACCTTATACTGGTATATATCATCCGTGGCAAGGGCTATTACTACTTCAACTTCGTAATTCTGATCGGTTGACCTTCGGGTAACGACAGCGAGTATTATGCTGCATTTTTTACTACTTTTTTGAGACGGTTATATACTCGACAACCAAAAACCACTGAAAAAAGTAGATTTTTTGTTTTAATGGCATTCTTTATCTTTGCTAAACGTTTTCATAGGTTCAAAAGTGGTCATCTCGAAAGGGGTGGCCATTTTTTTTGAGACGGCTTTAATCGCTAATTCAAAAAACACTGAAAAAAGGGGACTATTTTTATATCTGATTTGCAGCGGCTGCAATTAAGTGTGCGGAAATGACCTTTTAGCTTAATTAGTCGCTCATTGTGGTATCTAATAAGCGCTATAATGGAAATAATGCGCCATCAAGCTACCTCAGTGATTTAACTGATCTAACTGATTTTGATTAAGTAGCTGTTTTAGTTACCTGATCCCTTCAATATATTTGGCGAGGATGCCCCTATTAAAACTTTGGCCTGTGGTCATACCCAGATAATTTACTGCCACCAATTTACCATATTGGTTAAAAACTGGTGAGCCACTTGCGCCGGATGCTGATGCAGCAGAATACTGTACATATGACGTAGACGGAGCCTGCGTAAAGCTGCCCTGCGTAGAGGAGCAATTGACTGCATGATCTTCATTTACAGCAAGTTCATCTCCATAAGGGAAACCTATTACGTAGGCAGTAGTATTGACCGCTATTTTATGGGGTTCAATCTCCATTTGATCTTTGCTTATTATAGTTGAGCGGGCCGGTAGCTGTTTATATTTAGATTGAATAGATGCCAGGTCAATATCCTCATTATTTGACGTTTTATTAACGGTGCACGGAATTCTATATGATTTGCTGAACTGTGAGCCATTAGGGTATATGTATATCCCTACTCTCTCTCCTGCATAGGTAGGTACTTCATTGCCATATCCTCTTTCCTTGTATAGCCTGACAATAGCTGGCTTGATCTGAGTGTTAAAGTAGTTCTTCAGGATCTTATTGTGCTTCCACGGCTCGACTACATGGTGGTTTGTTATGAGCGTACCATTGCTGTCCACATAGAAAGCTGTTCCCTCTGATGTAAAAGGCTTAAGAGCATCACGGTTCTTTTTAAGGTCTATTTCATTGCTGTCATTCATACCCAAATAGACATCTGTAGCTGTAGTATGTATCCGTATGTAATATTCTACTTCCACCAGTGCCACGGCGCTCTGGTAGCGAGTGTATATTTCAGATGGATTGACTATGCTTTCAGTCGGGGTAGGCGATTTCTTAGCATAGATTATGGCCACTACGCTGGCTAATACCAGAATAGCTAATGTTCCTATAATTAGTGGGGATTTGCTATTCGAAGGTGGGGCCACTTCTTTTGGTGCCGGACCCGCCTGAGCTTCTATCTTTGGAGCTGTTGCGATCACAGGTACTGGTTTCTCTATTTTGCTCCAATCCAGTTTTTCGACATTGCCAAACAGCACCTCATCTCCGTGTTTTATCTCTATGGTCTGATTTGAGATTTTCTTTCCTTTGACATAGGTGCCATTCGCGCTATAGTCCTGTAGCAGGATTTTACCCTCATCAGTCAGGGTTATTTTCGCATGGTCACGGCTGCAAAAGGCGGCAGTGAGGATAATATCCGCATCAGCATTCCGTCCTATTTTATATTCTCTCATGCAGCCCTTAACCTCATTTATTGGATTGATCAGGACGAAGATAACCAACCGTCGAATATATTTCAATAAACATTATATTGACAGAGTAAATCAATTCCGATTCGCAGTTCGCGAATTGCGAATTATATACTATATTTGTGATCATGAGAAAGCATAATGGCATGAAACCGCAGGATATAGTGATCCTGCTCAAGATAGCTACTATGAAGGGTAGCCCGTTTCTGCAAAAGGACATTGCGGATGGGCTGCACATTAGCAAAAGTGAGCTAAGTGAATCACTCAATAGATCTGTACTGGCAGGTCTGCTAAGGTCCGACAAGAAGCAGGTCTTGTACCTTGGCCTGACCGATTTCATAAAGAGCGGATTGAGATATGTGTTTCCCGCTGCACCGGATAGGATAGTAAGGGGAATAGCTACAGCGCACTCGGCATATCCACTCAATGAGAAAATAGTATCGGAGAAAGATGTCTATGTTTGGCCCTTTGCCAAAGGAGATAAAAGAGGGCAGGCCATTGAGCCACTATATGATAATGCGCCGGAGATAGCTAAATCCGACCCAGAGCTATATCAGCTTTTGACTTTGGTGGATGCCATCAGAGTCGGCAGGGCCAGGGAGAAAAGTATAGCTACAGAGATGATCGAAGAGAGACTGAAAAACTATGCCAGTAAAAAGCAGTAATATAGAGCTGATAAGGCTGGTGGCAAAAGGCTTAAAGCATTTGCTGCCGGAGGTTGTATTTGTCGGTGGCTCTGTCACAGAACTATATGCACCTTCAGATGCTGATGTGCAGGAGGTACGTACTACTGATGATGTAGATTGTTTTATTCAGTTGGTGAGCCGCCAACATCATGCCAGCACGGAAGAAGAGCTAAGGAGACTTGGCTTTGTGAATGACCTGAAAGTCCTATGCCGCTGGCATTATTCAAAGATAATCGTGGATATAATGCCTACCGATCCCGCTATTTTGGGCTTCTCTAATCCTTGGTATGAGCGTGGATTGAAATATACTACTAGCTATTCCTTAGATGATGTCAACATCCGGCTTTTAAGCCTTCCTTATTTTATAGCATCTAAACTCACCGCGCTATTTGATCGAGGTATGAATGATCTCCGGCTCAGCAAAGACTTTGAAGATATAGTGTTTTGTCTATTCTACTGTGCAGGCATAACCGTCGAGATAAAAGCTATAGATGAACCTGTGAGATCATATATAGCTGAAAGTATGACTAAATTGTTATCAAAATCCAATTTAGACGAGGCAATATATTCAGTGCTACCAGGTGGTGAGCAAGGTGATGAAAACGTAGACTCGATTAAAGAAGTCATGGAAAAGTTAGTCTGAAAGAATATCAATCATTCCCATATCATTGGCTGTTATATTTAATCTGTAAGTATTTGGTAATCCAAACATAAGTTCTCGCCGTGCTGCGGCTTCATCAAATGTTTGAAACTTGTCGATACTTGCTTTTGGATATCCTCTTTCTTGGGCATATTCTTTTATTTTATATTCCTTTTCATTAGTTATGTTTTTTACTTTTATTATATCCGAAACATGCATATCATCGGGAGCATGAATATCAAAACTCATAGGCGAGCTGAATGAGATTATAAGAATATAGGTCATAGTTACTTGTTTTTTTAATTGCTTTTCTTCAACTGGTGTGTACCCCTTTGGCAAAACCGGCAATTTAGGTGTTATTAAAGAATCCACAGGGACAAGATGCTCAGGCAATACAGGTGTGGTTGATGTTACAGAAGTTGAATCAGTTTGAACTATGTTCTCGTTTAATCTCTCTGCCAGGCCGGATCGTTTGTGAGCATTCCATTTTTCATAACCAACCTTGCCTAAAAAAATCAACCCCGCCATTATTAATAAAAGCACACCAATTAGCTTAATTCTTTTTCGAGGCTTTCCATTCAATACGGGGAAGTCAATCTGAATGCCCATAGTCTTTAAAGACCATAAAATGCTAGCGATAAATAGACGGATTGGATAAAATATAATGAAAACAAACAGACCTATTGGCTGAATTAGCCACTCGAACTCAATAGGTAAGATTTCCCAAGGATATGGCAATTGATTTGAAATGGAGTGTGATTTTAAAAAGTAAAAGAATGAATCCTTTAACAATAAGTCTTGAGTCTTTAGCCTTATAAATTCCATCAAGATCAATAAGCCGCATAAAACTATGCCAACAAGAAATATTAGCAATTCTCTCGCAAAAATTAATTTCCATTTCCTATCACTTATATCAAAATCAAAAAGACTTAAGAATCTGAATCGAGTTTTATTAACCTCCGCAGTTATAGGTTTGGGCTTGGGGCCTATCACGACTGTCTTACCACCATTATTGTCTCCTTCAAACATCGCAATTAGTGTTTCAGCACCTGATCGCATGGTCGGGTCGCGCACCAGAGAGCGAATGATGACTTCTTTAAAGGGGATCGGTACTGATTGCAGTGTACTGTGAAGGTCTGCGGCTTGCTCACTGGCGCTGCCTGTACTTGTCTTGCCAAAGGCATGGATACCTGTCACGGCCTCCAGCAGTATCACCCCGAAGCTCCATATATCGGCAGCAGGTGTCAAATTATTACTATTTGTAAAGAACTCTGGTGCCATATACTCGACAGTGCCTACCAGTTGAGTACTCTGGGATGTGACATCAGTTTGTTTGGCTATCCCGAAGTCTGTGATCTTGGCTTTTAGTTTTTCTCCATCTTTGTAAAGGAGAATGTTGCTGGGCTTTAGATCTCGGTGTATGATATTGTTTCGATGCAGATAGGATAGGCCTTCCAGTATATCTTTGGCCAGGTCCTCCAGCATGTGCTTATCACTGATTCCCTTTTTCATTAGATCAGCCAGCGTGCCGCCATCTGCATATTCCAATATACCTATCTGGTAGATTATCGGTTTGCCGTGTATGTCATTGCTGCCAGTGGTTACTTCGTATGCTTCTATATGCTCTATGATATTGGGGTGACGAAGCTTTTTAAACCGTTTCACCTCGTTGATGAGCGTATATTTGCTGTCCGCACTGCCCGTGTATATTTTGATTGCCACGTAGCACTTATCCTCATTGTCGTATGCCTTATAGACCTCTCCAAACCCACCTTTGCCTAATAGGTCACGCTGCGGATCATATGTAAACCTTTTTTTGAAGGATTCTAAACTGACTTCCATAGGTCTATATTTGAATAAGTTGAAAAGTGAAATTATCGCTTGTCTTGTCCATGCACTGTGATATTATAATGTCGGCCTTGATACTGATCGCCTCGTTAGTATCGAGAACCCTTGCCAGTATTTCATCAGTTATATTTTCCAGCACACCATCAGTACACAGGAAGAAATAATCACCCTTTTGAATATCTGCACCTGGGATCAAGTGAATGCTAAAGTCGTTGATCGTCCGGCTATTCATAGATCTGGTTATGAAGTTCCTGATTCGCCCTTCATTCACCTCTGTATTTCCCTTCTTCCTTAGATCATTAATCAAAGAATGATCCTGAGTCATATACAGGATTTCCCCCTGCCTGATATGGTATAGACGGCTATCACCCATCCATGCTATTGCAGCACCGCCTTCAATGAAGTATATAAATACGATTGTGGTGGACATTCCTTTGACCTCCGGATGTGTAGCCTCGACCTGAGCTATAGACTCTCTGAGATAGTCCGCCAATGCATCAAAATTAATATCAGATAGCCGAGTATAGCTTCTTTCGGTAAAGAACCTGTCTGCGGCTTCACAAACCTCTTTAGATGCCACCTCTCCAAAAGGAGAGCTACCCACGCCATCGCAGACCATAAACAGATTGCTGTCAGTCTTATCATCTATCGGATAGATATAATCCTGATTGATCGCTCTTTTGCCGATATTGGAATAAGAAACATGGGTCATACTGTAAATATATTTTATTTCTTCATGCTATGGGCAATAAAAAAGGGGCAGCAAATGCCGCCCCAATTGTTTTGTAATATCAGTACATCGCAATAGTCTATCTAATTGTCCTGTCCATTGTCCGTTTCCTCTAGGAGGGTAGGTTGGACGGACGGTGCTTTCTTTATAATCTTTGCAATAGTACTCTTGCCAATTTTGTTGCCTTCACTGGATATAATATCAGCGATGTCACGCACAGACTTTCCATCATTGTGCAGTTCTGTAGCCCTGCTTCTCAGAGTTTCATCATTTGATGATGGAGTTGTTGGCCTTTTCAAATGACTAAACGGCACCCTCATGCCAGTATTGCTATATACCATATTGTCATCCATCTTTAACACGTAGCTGCTTCCTTTATCTGACTCAGGGAGGTAATTCCCTTTGACGACACATAAATGCCTTAAAGATGGGTCTCCAAAATCTTTTCTTAGCTCAAGCACTAATCTCATCTTAGCCTCAAATCCCTGGGATCCGAGGATATTATTTTTGGACGGCTCACTATCCTCAGTCCTTTTTCCATTATGGTGGAGAAAGAGGCATAAGCAATCATATTGAACTGCCAGATTCTTATACTCATTCAAGAAGCTGCGTACTTTGTTGGCTTGATTCATTTCTCCCCCAAACAGATCAGGGAAAGCATCTATAATTATTAAGTCCGCACTTTCTTGTTTAAGTGATTCCTTGAGCTTCGTCAAAATATCATCTGAATCGAATATGTATCTCAAATTTTCTAAATGGCCCTGATCAGCATCCTTTAATTGTTTACGGAGCAGTACACTGGTAGAAGAATCATCGTCCTCGGTACTCACTATAATTACCTTATGGTTTTTTGAGTCAATAACGAAATCCAGAAATGTTTCTTTTTCTTGCGAGATAGCTAAAGCCAATTGCCTCAAAAATGTACTCTTGCCGGTATCTGAACTGCCGACCAATGTCACTAGACCTTTTTTAGGCAATAATGGCTTTAACAGGTACGGTATTTCATGTAAGTCTAATGCCATTAATTCTTTTGCCGTCACGGTATGAATTACTGTTTTCTTTTCAGAGCTTTTCTTCGGCACTGAGATACTTGTAGTCGCGTCCGACTGGTCACTTTCTTGTTCCTCAACCATAGCCGTTTCCTTTATTTCTATTAATGTTACTTCTAAAGGCATTTCTGCCAAATTTCCTTTTGTGTTACTTAACTCCATACTTATTGTCTTTAAAATTGATATAATACTTGTCGATCATGGCGTCGACATCTTTCGCTTTGTAATAGATCTTATGACCTATTTGACTGAATGGTATGATACCATTGTCCCTCCATGTTTGGACTGTCCTTTTCGAAACACCCATTTTTTTCATGAATGCCTCGTTATCTAAATATGTCTCTGCGGCCCCTTGTTGCAGATTTTCTAAAAGAGCCTCGATGCTGTTTAATTTCTGCTCCAATTGGGCAAAGTCTTCCTGTCGCATTATCGCCTGATATTGCATTGATTGTTATTTACGTTAAAAAAATGCTCATTCGGCCTTATTAAAGGACGCAGAAAATAAGACTAACCTGCGCCATTTCAAATGAGTGAAAGCGAATATACTGTGCTGGGGAAGGGGTATGGGGTGGAGAAAAAATCCACCCACTTTATTTTAGTTCTAAATTGATATAACTCATTGCTTCACAGAGCTTATTTTTTATGAAACGAGCCCCGCGGTCAGTTTCATTCTTTACGTTTTCTCGATAGAGTTCGTTAAAATGCCCTAAACTTGATGGAGATACAAAATTGTCTCTGTAACGATAGTTAAAATGCTCAAAACAGAATTCAAGAAACTCCTTATCCTTAAGATCGGTGTTTCTTAGAAACCCTGCTTTTTTCATGATATATAAGAATGCCACTAACTGTTCTTGGGTCAAATTGAAATCAAATTTGGGTCTGTAATCATTAATAAGCCGTCCTGCAGTAAGCTGCTTTGCGAATTTCTTATTTAGCTGTGCAATGCAGAATCCCAAGAAATCATCTAAGACCTCTTTATGGACATCCATGACACAATTATCTTTCATAATGGCGACTTGATCTCCGATATCAGAAAGAACCTTATATACAAATTTTGTTATTGCTACAAAGTCGTCAATACCTTTTGAAATAGCCAAAATATCGTGAACCATTGCCCATGCCAATTCCGGTACGTTATTCGACTTGTCCATGACATCGTAAGATACCGGAGACGAACCCCATCCTGTAATTTCATCTATCGGAAGATAGCAGGAACAATATTGGCGTAAAGTCACCTCTGTTATTCTTTCCTCTTCTATCGATTCTATAGGCGGTAATGACTCTATAAGCGCTTCAAACTCTTTTTGTTGTTCTTCTGTGGCTTCTGCATCGGGACCGCCAATGCTATAACTCGGAGATGTCCATATTTCCTCGATCCGAATAATGTCCAGTTTGGGATTGTAGTTTTTATGAGCCTTGAATGTCCGTTCCTTCTTTTCAAACCATTCATTGCTCAGTGATGCGACTCCATCTTGAATTATATCATTGTATTCAACCATAGATTATGTTTTTGATGTTTACTCAAATATAGCCATAGCCTTATCTAAATCCGAATTTACGATTTTGGCATATACCTGAGTAGTCTTTAATTCCGTATGCCCCATGAGTTTTGAGACATGCTCCATGCGCATACCTTTCTTTAGAGCCAGTGTGGCCCATGTATGTCTGCTGGAGTGGAAACTTATCTCCTTGCCAATTTCAGCCTTTGTTGCGATACTGACAAGATTTTTATTGGCGAGCGCGGTCTTTCTTGATATTTCCTGATGCAGAATGACCGGATCACTGTATTTAACTCTTGTATCAAATATTGGGAATATAAAGTCTGTAGCTAGCTTCTCGCCAGTGCTGTACTTTTCTATTATGCTTTTCGCCTTGGTAGGTAGCATGACGCTGACTGGATCATTAGTCTTCTGCATGATCACATTGATATGGCTGCCATCAAAATTGCTCCGACGAAGTTGTAACACATCCGATATACGCAGCCCACCGGCATAGCAGGCAAACACAAACATATCCTTATAGATCGAGATCATACTGCCCGCTGGCAGCACCAGGTTGTCTATTTTGTCCAGTTCCTCTTGCGTCAGGTAGATTTTATCCGTTTTATCCCATGTCAGTTTAAACTTCGAGAATGGGTTGGACTGCGCATCTATCACTTCATCCCTGATGGCATCGTTATAAAGTTTGCGGATAGATTTAAGGTTGGTATGGATTGTGTTTGTTTTATTCTTGTACTTTTCTGACAGATGCCTTGAAAATCCTTTCAGTAAAGCGACAGTTATATCCTCGAAACTTAAGTCTATGCCTTTTACATACTCTTTCAGTTTTACGCCAGTAGCATTAAACCGATTCGCAGTACTTATCTGATTATTTCTGCGCAGATCGGCCACGTACCTATCAAGGTACTTAAATATGCTTTCTGGCTTGCGACCAAGAATTGCGTCCTTCATCTTATTGGCCGTTGCATACTTTGTACTTGTCTCCAGGCTTACTACTATAGCTTCAGCCTCGGCGACCTTTTGAGCTAAAAAGGAATTGTAACGGGCGCTGTTTGGGTGGCTCTTTTTGACCTTGAATTTCTTCTCATCCCAGTACTTTTCAAGGAGTTTGATTCCTGTGGAAACAAATTTCGCCTTCCGATTTTTGATTATCCTAATGTATATGGGGGTTTCTCCCTTTCCATTGGTCTTACTTTTTCTAAATTCTAATATTACTGATGCCATATTTTACTGTGTTTTGTGCCTGTTTTTGGGTACAACAATTGGTACAACAAATATAACATTTTCTTGCTTTAGTTTATACAAATGTGCATAATTATTTATTTGTAAATATATGGTAAATAAGTATTAAAGTGAAAGTTGGTGCAAACGGGTGCAGTATTTCGATTCCCTCCTGGGGTACTATACATCCTCTGTAGATAGCTGTAATACAGCCACTTACAGAGG
>CAIXBT010000267.1 GCA_903917755.1 uncultured Bacteroidota bacterium | reverse complement strand
TGAAACCCATACTTCTTTTGAGCATGTTTGTAGGTCAACTGGCCTTATACAACCTCAACGACAACTAGAATCTTAAATGCTAAACTGTAATCTTTTTGAGTCCTTTTAAACGGATCCTTAACCTTTGTATTCATTATATAAGTCAACTTTTGTGTCAACTTATTTCAGGACGGTGCAAACACCAAACACAAAAAAGCCCTTTCAAATGAATGAAAGGGCTTTTTGCGAAAAATTATTTCTCTACAAATTATTTGATAACGATACGCTGATTTACAGAACCGTTGTCAGTTTTTACATTTACTACATATACACCTGCAGCTATAGCGCTAAGGTCTACAGATTTGTTGAGTTCCTGAACTGATCTGTCAGTGCTTTCGAATATTTTCTTGCCTGTCATATCAAGTACAGAGATAGTAACATCAGAAGCTGATTCCAAACGAAGAGATGCGGTGAAAACACCGTTAGATGGGTTTGGATATACGCTGAAGTTAGCTACACCTGCTTCGATAGCTTCGATTCCTACATTGCCTGGAGTAACAGTGATGTATGGGAAAATGAACAGATTCTGCATAGGCTGATAGTCGCAAACTGCGCTCGATGATATCTGAGGAATAGCTGTGCTTGTGTTCCAATCTACTACCTGAGAAAGAGTACTTACGTTAAAGAAAGAACTGCTATTATGTGGAGCATATGCATTAGGGTTTCCTGTAAAATCAGCTGTACCATTACCACAATCATTTCTGAATGATGCTGCCACAGTGAAATTGTCATTCACATTTCCTTTGAAATCAATTCTGATACCAAAAGTATGTCCTGCAGGCAGCGTAACATTAGGATGAAATACCAGAGGCACAACGAAATTACCAGAACCAGGTCCGAAGAAATTTACTGAGTCACCATAAGTGAAGTGCCATAATGCAGTAGTATTAATAACAGATGTCAAACCTGAGCCTGTTTCAGTAGCGGCAGTTTTATCAAATACACTCAGTGTGACTGTATCTTTTGAATGTGTGCCATTCGAATCCGACAGTACGATCTCAAAGCTATCCAATCTGATCACTGCATTGTTTTTGGCCATACCAGCGAAATGGTTGTTTACATTTATCAGTGTGTCATAAGTCTGCATAGCATATTTATAAGTGAAATATGCTGCGGTGTCATAATTAGAGTTGATCGGGAAGATATAAAATTGGCCGGTAGGTGGAAACATGGTATCTCCTGAGTGTTGTGCAGTATAGTAGCGGTCAGCAGAGTCATAATTGATAACCATTGAAGTAGCTCCACTACGCAGAGTATTCGCAGAATAGTTGATATCTAAAGAATGTCCTGGAGCCATTTGCTTAAGCATCGGGTGAAATGATGATTGAGCGTGGGCAGATGCCAGCACAACCAATGCAAAAAGGAAAGAGAAGAATTTTTTCATGTCTAAAGGTTTTTGTTTAAAAATTTGGAAAACAAGGATAATGAATATTTGCCCATTTTTTATGATTTTTTGATACAAAATCATAAAAATCAAACACTTGCTGAAAAACCACATCACTTAATAAAGTGTAAATCAGGGTTATATAAAGGTTAAGTCAGGGTAAAAAGATGATTTGTCAGTCAATTATAAGCCCGCTACTTTCCTGATATTATCGAGCATGGCAGCCCATGTATATTTAGTTTTCTCAGTCTTTATGTTTTCTGAAAAAAGAAACTCTTTATGCTCTTTGTAGAATTTGCTAAGATATTCGGCAATGGATGAGGCATCGGGATCGCAGACATAGCCCACCTGATCATGCGGCACGATCTCAGGCAGTCCGCCCACATTGCTCACCAGCATAGGCCGGTTGAAATGATAGCATATCTGGGTCACACCGCTCTGTGTAGCATGCTTATATGGCTGCACCACTATATCTGCCGCACAGAAGTAGTACCGGACCATATCATCAGAGATGAACTCTGTACGGAGTATCACTCGGTCCCTGATCCCCAACTCATCTATCAGGTCGAGATATGGCTTAGGGTCATTATAGAACTCCCCGGCCACGATCAGTTCTATATAACTGTCTTTGATACGCGGGTCATTCATAGCATGCAGCAAAATGTCGAGCCCTTTGTAATCTCTGATGAATCCGAAAAACAGAATATACTGCCCGTTGATCTCCAGTCCGAGCTTCTGAATGGCTTCTGCCTTGCTGACGGCAGGACCGAAATTGTCATAAAGGGGATGAGGCGAAAATATCTTCGGCTTGCTGCTGTCAAACAGATTCAGGTCGTCGAGCACCGACTTAGACTGTGCTATGAACCCATCCACACTATTCACAAAATATTTGGACAGGGCAAAATCTCCGATCCTCTTCTCATGCGGGATGATATTGTCAATGATCGAAACCACCTTCGTCTTATTATTAGCCTTGACCAATCGCGCTATAGTGCCCAGACATGGCGCCATAAAGGGCAGCCAGAACTTGATGATCAGCAGGTCCCCATTCAGTTTTTTGATCTCACGTCCCACACTCAGCCAGTTGAGCGGATTGACACTATTGACACGCACATGTATATACAGATCATCCGGTGCAGGCTGGTCAGAATACTGCGTGGTGCCCGGAAACAGGAAATCCGGATACTGCAAACTGAATGTATAGATGACCACCGAGTGCCCCTGACGGATAAACTCTCTGGCCAGGCGTTCATTATATGTAGCCAATCCGCCTCTGAGTGGATGAGCCGAACCTAGGATAACAACTTTCATAGCCGTAAAGTAATTTATAATTTACGGAATTACAGAATTACATTTTCAAATCTTCAAATTTTCTAATTGCCGAATTATATCCTAATCTTACTTTCTAAACTGCGATAAAAATGAAAGACGGAGTATACTACAGCGAATACCTGCAACTGGATAAAATATTGAATGCACAGACCCTCGAAAGCGACAAACCGGGCAGGGAACATGCACATGACGAGATGCTTTTTATCGTCATCCATCAGTCCTATGAACTGTGGTTCAAACAGGTGATGTATGAAGTAGGATCAGTGATGGAGATATTCTCCAAATCAAAAATATCTGACAACTCTCCCGACCTCTATATGGTGCATCACCGCCTGAAACGCGTCGTGAACATCATGCATATGCTGGTGAGCAAGATCGATATCATCGAAACGATGACCCCGCTTGACTTTCTTGACTTTCGTGACTTGCTGAGACCTGCCTCTGGGTTTCAGAGCATCCAGTTCAAACTGCTAGAGGCGGCGCTTGGTTTGAAAATGGAAAACCGCCACGGCAAGGAGTACTATATCTCTCAGCTCAAACCCGAAGATGCACAGATCATACGCGATGCGGAGAAAACAAAACCACTGATAGCACTGATCAATGAATGGCTGGAGAGAATGCCTTTCTTTGACGATACTGCATACTGGAAAGATACCAATGTGAGCTCCTTCTGGGAAAAATACAAAGAGATCTACAGCGCCAGCCTGGCAGATGGAGAAAAAAACAATCTTGCGGTATTTGAGAAACAACTACTCTCAGAAGGCAGCGATCCCGACTGGTCGCTCAGCCCCAAAGCCAGAAGGGCAGCCCTTTTCATCATGCTGTACCGAGACTATCCGCTGCTTCAGCTGCCTTTCGGCCTGATCAATGTCCTGCTCGAAATAGATGAGGCAATATCGATCTGGCGCTACAGACACATGAGCATGGTGCACCGGATCATCGGTATGCGCACAGGCACCGGAGGCAGTACCGGCAAGGATTATCTGAGCGGCGCATTGGCTAAGCATCATATCTTCTCTGAGTTTGCAGGATTGACCTCGTTTCTCATAGAGAGAAATAAACTACCGCAACTCTCTCAGGAATTGAGATCAAAATTAGGTTTCGGAGAATGAGCCCCAAAGGCTTAAATAGAATGTATGTATGGCCTGTACTTATATTTATTTTATTGCTTCATACTAACTACACAACAGTAAAAATGTCTGACAAAAAACTCACGATGCTCTGTCTGGGAGATTCATACACCATAGGCGAGTCGGTGTCTGAAGATGAGCGTTTCCCGAATCAGTGTGTCATGATGCTGGAAAAATTTGATGTGCATTTTGCCAAGACGCATATCATAGCCAAGACCGGCTGGACCACAGACGAACTCATACATGCCATAGCTGAGGCTAAAGTGACAGGCACATTCGACTGTGTCACGCTGCTGATAGGCGTAAACAATCAGTACCGTGAATATGACAAAGAGGTGTATCGAAAAGAATTCGATGAACTGCTGCAAACGGCCCTGAAATATGCCGGCGGCGATCATGACCATGTGTTTATAGTGTCCATACCCGACTGGGGTGCCACACCCTTCGGTGCCAAAGATGGCAAAGGTCGAAGCCCGCAGCAGATCGGCAAAGAAATAGATGAATATAATGCCATCAACAGAGAAGAAGCGCTGAAGATGATGCTGCACTATACAGACATCAACCCTGAGTCAAAAAATGCTGCAAATGATGCTTCTCTGATAGCCAATGATGATCTGCACCCCTCCGGAAAAATGTATGGAGAGTGGGCTACACTACTGGTCAAGGAAATGCAGAAGGTATATGGGAGGTAATTGAAAAAGAAAATCTTAAAGCTTTTTGTCCTGATCTCTGCGGCCATCCCATATACTGAGGATGATAATTTCCTCTTCTCTTACTTCATAGATGATAAGATACTGGCGAACTATCTTGACATGAACATTTTCAATCAGAGTTTTCCTCCCGATATAAGGATGCTCTGTGAGTATTCTGATAGCCTCGTTGATTAGCTTATTGAGTTTGCGGCTAAATGATTTGGACTTATTGTGTTCGTTCCAATAGCTGAATATTGACTTTCTGTCTTCCTGTGCGCGAAGCGACCAGATCACTCTTTTAGCCATTCATCTATTTCTTTGTTGGCTGCATCGCCTGTCAGGTATTTTCCGACATTGACATCATCCTGTGATTCGCGCACTACAGATATCTGTATGTCAGAGAGCTGATAGGGCGTAGCATCACCTGACTCGATCTCCATGAGGCGATACACCTCCAAAAGCAACTCTTCATTATTGCTTTCTGTGATCTCATTTATCAGTTTCACTTTCAATTCGGCAGTGGACATATCAGCGATTATTGTTTCTCTAAGTTAGCCAATAATTTTCGGATGGCAAAGAAGTGTAATGGGGTTGAATGTAACCTGCGATCTCTACCCCTGCTTAGGTGCTCCACCGCTATGGCCACCGCGGTTTCCGCCGCCTTTATGACCACCGCCACCATGCCTCGGGCCACCATTGCGATTGCCGCTGCCTCTGTTTTTATTGAAGCCACCGCCACTGCTACGCCTTTGGTCCGGTTCATATGCAGGAGCTTCGCCGAGCGATACAGGCAAGGCGATCTTTGGCACTTCACGGCCTATGAGGCGCTCTATACCTCCGAAACGTTGCATATCCATAGGATTGATGAAGGTGATAGCAGTACCTGTACTCTCTGCACGGGCAGTACGGCCTATGCGGTGTATATAATCTTCTCCATCAGGTGGTACGTCATAGTTTATGACGAGATCAATACCATCTACATCGATACCACGTGACAGTATATCGGTACCTACCAGAACCTGGAGGTTCTTATTTTTGAAATTTCGCATGATCTCCTCACGCTGCTCCTGCTCCAGATCTGAATGAAAGGCCTGCAGAGAAGGTATGACACGCTTTAATTCTGCCGCAAGTTTTTTGACGGTCTCCTTGCGTGAGCAGAAGATGATGACACTTTTGTATTCTGTCTCTTTGAAAATATGCCTCAGCAAACCAAATTTCTGCTGGTCGTACACCGTATATGCCTGCTGAAGTATGCCCTCTGCAGGTTTGGAGAGAGCAATGCTGATCTCTACCGGATTATTAAGTATCTGATTAGCCAGTGCACGTATCTTAGGAGGCATGGTGGCTGAAAACAACAGTGTCTGCCTATCTTGCGGCAGGTAACTGATGATACGCACTATGTCATCATAAAAACCCATATCCAGCATACGATCTGCCTCATCGAGCACGAGATGCTCGAGATATTTCATATTGATATCGCCTACATTGAGCATAGATATCAGCCTGCCCGGAGTAGCGATCACCACATCAGCACCTAGCTGCATGGCTTTTTTCTGCTGCTCCCAGACTACACCACTGCCACCACCATAGACGGTGATAGAACTCACATTGATGAAATATGCCAGCGCCTCGATCTGCTGATCTATCTGCAGAGCCAGTTCGCGGGTCGGGGCGATGATCAGTGTATTGAGATGACGATGGTCTGCGTTGACTATCTTATGCAGCAGCGGCAGCAGGTAGGCAGCTGTCTTGCCGGTGCCGGTCTGTGCGCATGCGATCAGGTCTTTGCCGGCCAGGATCTGTGGAATGGCTTGTTCCTGGATAGGAGTCGGCTTGGTATAGTTCATTGCCATCAGACCCTCTATCAGGTCCGGGTGAAAGTTGAAATCTTGAAATGTCATTTAGAACTAAGTGATTATTTAAAGTGCTTTTGTGAGAAATAAGGACATTAAGCACATTCAAATATAATAAACTTAAACGGCTAAACCATTTGTGTTCATTCAGCACTCAGATACCATAGCCGTATAATAAAAAAGCACTGCCGAATGACAGAGCTATTATTATTTGAAACAGGAAAATTACACTCCCGTAAATCTGAAGTAAGCCACTGCTACTGCCAATCCGCCTAGCACTACATTAAATCCGATCTCTTTGTATTCCGCTTTGGTAAAGTGATAGATCGCAGCCAGTACCATGACCAGTGCCAGTGAAGCAGCAGCTATAGGTGTCAATACAGGTACAATGCCCATGGCCCAAGGCAGTACGAGCCCTAAAGCTCCAAGAAGTTCAGATACCCCTATCAGTTTCACTACTCCCAGTGAAAAGTCCTTGACCCAAGGAACCTGAGGTGCGAGTTTCTCTTTTGATTGTGTTGATTTCATTACGCCTGCCATTCCAAACATGGCTGCTAAAATTCCCTGAAAGATCCAGATCGCGATATTCATGTCTTTGATTTTTGATTTTAAAAAAATATTTCGCGGCAGGCCGCTTTTGATGATGCAATTTAACCAACATTACTATACTTTTTATAGTACTATACAAAAGAATAGCACTATCCTGCTGTATAGTAACGTATTCTCAAAACAGCAGATCAAATCCATGCCGCACTTATTTAACAAATTAAAATTCACACATCTATAGCTGAAATTTTTTACTTTTATAACAAAGGAATAACCAACGCGAAATGAAAAATATTATACTTAAAGGCATCTTCTACCTATTGCTGATATTACCCCTTATATCATCAGCTCAACAGCGTGTGGCGGTGATAAGCAAATGCGGAGGTGTGGATACCGTTGTCATTCCAAACATTACCGACAATGATCATGATGGCATGGATGACAGACTGGAGCAGATGCTGCTGGAT
>CAIXBT010000266.1 GCA_903917755.1 uncultured Bacteroidota bacterium | reverse complement strand
TTGAAACAAATGACATCCATTGGAGATCTTGGCATTTGATTGCTTTTACCATAATTTTACTCAGAACCATAAAAGTTTAAACAACTTCGGTGTCTTTAGGTGGAGGAAATTTTTATTAGCCCTATTGCCTCTATTAGTTGTAAAAAGCGCTGATGCCTCGGTTTCTAAGCCATCTTATGCTTTGGTGGAAAAAAGCAGTACAGAAGTCTCTGATTCAAGTTCTACTAATACACCAAAACAAAATCAGATAAGAATCACCGGCAAAATATCAGATGTAAATGGCGAGGGAATTATTGGTGCTGTAATCTCCTTGATCGATAGCTCAGATAAATATAGAGGACACGGAGCTGTCACTGATTTTGACGGAAATTTTGACTTTAGTTTTGACAGAACCAATTATTCTCCCTCTTGCTACCTTAGAATACATTCCTTAGGATATAAATCCAGAATTTTTTCAGTGCCAGATATTTCGTTCCAAACAAAAACTTTCATCCTTGAGCCAGACACCGCAGTGCTAGAGATGGTATTGATTTCGGGGAGACCGATTACTTTAAAAGAACAAACACCCCAAAAGAAAAAATCCTGGTTTCAACGTATTTTCGGAAGAAAGCCTAAACACTAAAGCAGTTTATCTATAGCCGCCGCCAGTTTACGGTCCTTCTCGGTCACTATATCACCGGCGTCATGGGTATTGAGCTTTATCTTTACCTTGTTGTAGACATTGCCCACTCCGGGTGATGATCATGTTTCTCAGCCAGCAGTGCCACTCTGGTCATAAAGGCAAAAGCCTCAGAAAAGTCCTTGAACGCAAAGCTCCGGTGGAGCGCGTTGTTTTCTTCTTTCCAAGCCATAGACGCTAGATTATAGATGTGAGACAATAGACTAATTCAATGCTGTTCATTTTCAAATTAAAATACCGCTTTTGCGATTTCTATGGTCTCGCTGCTGCGGCTCATCGTGTAATAGTGCAAGACAGGTACACCGGCTGCCTTTAGCTCCTTAGATTGCTCTATACACCATTTCACGCCGATCTCTCTCGCTTGCTTGTCATCTTTGGCTTTCTCCAGTTCATCGGTCAGGATCTCCGGCAGATTGACATGAAATATAGACGGCAGAATCTTCATCTGCGACTTGCGGTATATCGGTTTCAGACCCGGTATGATCGGTATGGTGATACCCATATCACGACATTTCTGCTGAAAGTCAAAAAAGTATTTATTGTCAAAGAAAAACTGGGTCACGATATAGTCTGCACCTGCATCTACTTTCTCTTTGAGGCGCTTGAGATCTGTGGCGAGATTGGGCGCTTCGAAATGTTTTTCAGGATAGGCCGCGACACCGATGCAGAAGTCCGTTTTCAGTTCGTTCTCGGTCTCTTCGTGCAGAAACTTTCCCTTATTCATCAGTGCTACCTGAGCCACGAGGTCTTTAGTAAATTGATGCTCTGACTTAGCTACCGATTCGAGTTTCCTAGGGCCTTTGTCCGGGTCGCCTTTCAGCAATAGCAGATTGTGAATACCGAGATAGTAGAGCGTAAAGAGCGCATCTTCCGTCTCCTCTTTGGTGAAGCCGCCGCAGACCAGATGCGGCACAGTATCTACATTGAATTTCCCTTTGAGCGCAGCACATATCCCTACGGTACCGGGGCGTTTGCGAAGTGGCACTTCTTCTATCAGCCCGTCGGGACGTTTCTTATACATCACTTCTTCTTTGTGATATGTCACATCGATGAAAGGGGGTTTGAATTCCATCAGGGGTTCGATCACTCGCTGCAGGTCATCTATTGTTTTTCCTTTTTGCGGAGGCAGCACTTCTATTGAGAATAATGTCTTGCCATTGGCATTTTTAATATGGTCTGTTATTTTCACGCTTACTTTTTTGCATGGCTAATGTACTATGAAATCTCTACTTTCGTATGTTCTACGGTCTAAAACCTCAATTATTATATAGCATGAAAAGAATCATACTCGTTTTTTGTTTGATCATCTCCGGCCTTGCAGCATACAGCCAGGGCCAGTTCATCATAGGGGTCAAGGGTGGAATAGATGGCTGTTTCTATCAGTTCAACTCCGGAGCGTTGAACATTCCCAACAATATAAACCTTAACGGATCAGGCTATATCAAAATGGTTTCCAAAGGGCCTTCTATCCCTGCACTTTTTGAGCTGATCTATGGCACTAAAAAATTCAGGGTCGGCTACCAGTTCGAATATGAGCGCATCATGACCACTTCTTATTCCGTCAAAACATATAATCAATCCGGTTCCTATTCTGATACTGCAGTCTATGATCCCACTATCACGCAGCATTTTTTCTGTCATAACATACTGCTGGAATATATAGTCTATGATCATAAAAACCTAAGACTGGTGCCCGATATCACCTTTGGCTATTTTCATGGTATCAGCAGTGCTACCATGGCTCCATATGATTTTTCTTCGCTGAATCAAAACCGATTCAAGATCGGTCTGGCGCTGAATCTGGAGTATTATTTCGGTCCCTACAATGTGGTCGTGACGCCGAACTATAGCCTCGTGCCTATCAAGGCTATGGCTGATCCGAATGAAAAGGGCTACATGCACTTTTTAGGTATCCATATCGGTATGCGTTTCAACGTGACCAAGTCTAAGCAGGATGCAGAGAAGAATCCCAAAAAGAAGAAAAAGGAGTACGTGAATCCTGAAGAGGACAATTAATACTACTCATCCTTCAGGCTGAAGTAGAAAGTACTCCCCTCGCCCTCTGTGCTCTCCAGCCATATATCGCCGCCGTGTATCTCCACGGTTTTTTTGCAGATGGCCAGCCCCAAACCGGTACCGCCATACGGACCTTGTTTGCCATGCAGACGTTTGAAAGCCAGAAATATCCTGTCGCGGTACTCTTCGGCCACACCGATACCATTGTCTCTGATCGCAAAGACGTGTCCTTTGTCCGTATGTGCATAGGTCACATCTATCACGGGCGGCACACCTGGTCTGTGATATTTGATGGCATTGGCGATCAGGTTTTGGGTCAGAGAGTATAGCAGTGTTTTATCGCCATTTACCACAGGCAACTTCGATTGGATATTGATGGTCGCATGCCACTTGGTGATCTCTGCATCCAGCGTGTCTTTGACCTGATGAAACAGATCGCCCATAGATACTTTTGAAAAATTCTTTTCGAGTACATTGATGGCTGAGTATTCTTTGATATCTCCTATCAGTTCCTCCATCTGCATCACTCCTTTGTGCACATAATCAAAATACTCATGCACCTGTTTCCGGTTCTCTTCGGGCATATCTATGGCCTCACACTGTTTGCTGATCAGAGTGATGAAGCCGGATATACTTCTGAGCGGCTCCCGCAGGTCATGTGAGGTAAGCAAATTCCTTAAGGCTCTCATTGCTCGACACCAGAAATCGCGTTTGTTCATCTACTGTTTCCTGCAGCTCTTCGTTCTGACGGCGTATCACCTCCCCCTGATCGAGCGCCTGGGTATATAATTTCTCGATCAGTGTGATCAGGAGCCCGCTGATCAGTGTAGCGGCTATGACCCCCACAGATACCGTGACATAATGTTCGAAGGCAAAGACCGCCATCTGCCAGTTGTCGCCTATCTGATGCAGTATGACTATGAAATGCGCAGTAAGTATCGCGATAAATAAAACCGTGAAGGAAACCAACTGCCGTATGCTGCGAAAAAATGAAATGAACAGAAAGTAAGTGCCCAGGATACAGACGAAGGTGACATAAAGCCGATACCTGATAGCGGGATCGGTATGAAAGAGGTCACTTGATACTGTCTTGCCATGATCGATCTGGGTAATGAGGATGGAGTAATCTGTGCGAAACAGATCGGTCACTACAGAATGAGTGGTAAAAACAATGATGATAAAACCAATGAGGACTTTGCCGGCTCTGTCGAGTTCGCCTTTGCGAAATTCATAAAGCGCAAACAGACATCCCAATACGCCCAATACATCTCCGATCAGGTAGATGGGCCCCGGCCAGAAAAAGGCATGAGAGACCAGCAGAAAACAGAAAAACCCTAAAACGGTAAGCGTTGACAAAAGAAGGTAGAATGCCTTTTGTAGCTCTGTTTTATTTTTTTGCCGAAACCGTTCTAAAAAATAATTCTTAACTTTTTTCCACATTGATCAAAAAACTAAATCCTTTGTTTTACGTATTTAATCCGCTAATCGTTACAACATTGCATTTTAACTATTTGAACTACAATGCAATATAATTTTAAAAACAAGATAAATGTACAAACAGCTACTTGTTTTCGAATCTCTTTTCCAACTCATCGATGTTGAAACTGACAAATGTAAATCTACCACCCGGAGCTGTGTATGGATTCTCGCAGGCGAATAGTTCATCGATCAGGTTGCTCATTTCTTCTATAGAAAGCTTTCTGCCACTTTTTATTGCTGATCCCTGCGCGAGTGAGCGGGCTATATTTTCACGCTTATTGAGTTTAGAGATAGAAAGGTTCTTTTTGTATTGTTCCAGCAGTTCCTCTATCATCCGTTTTTCATCGCCGGCATGGATATCTGAAGGGAAAGAATGTATCACAAAACTCTGCTTGCCAAACTCCTGAATATCGAAGCCTAAAGCATTGATATCATGCAGGACCTCATGCATGATCTGAGTATCCTCGGCATTGAGCTCGATAGACTGGGGGAATAGTTGCCGCTGGCTTGATTTATTATTATGTGCCAGCTGCATGATGAAGCGCTCAAACAGGATCCGCTCATGAGCAGCCTGCTGATCTATGAGTATGAAGCCGGATTTGATATGCGACACGATATACCGGTTGTGCAGTTGATAGGGCATCGCGACTTCCTTGTGCAGTAGTTTATCATCTTCGTGAGGTGCTATGAAATGCTGCTGTGTGTCCTGCTGCTGTGTCTTTACCTCTGTCTGAAACACCGTTTCCCAGTTGCGCATATTAGAGCGCTCACGAGGGGTCTCAGGCTTTTTATTAAAAGAAGAGATCGTAGCCGCTGTATATGGATTTTCCTCTTTCCCTCGTCCTCCATCCTTTGGACCTTTGAGCCAGTCCGGCACCTGATCGAATGTACCGTTTCTATTGAGATGGTCCTCCTGATTGAAATCCAGACTTGGCATCACGCTATAGGCACCGAGCGCATGTTTGACAGCCAGATTGACGAAGGTATAGGCCAGTTTCTCATCATCAAATTTGATCTCATATTTCTGCGGGTGCACATTGATATCAATCCGCTTTGGGTCTATGTCCAGAAACAGGACATAAAACGGAAAAGCATCTTTCGCGATCATCTGGTCGTAGGCATTCTGTATGGCATGATTGAGATAGGCCGACTTTATGAATCGATGATTGACAAAGATATATTGCTCACCTCTGGTCTTTTTGGCGAATTCGGGTTTGCCCACAAATCCTGTCACACTCAGGGCATAGGTGTTTTCTTCGACCTGTACGATCTGCGAAGCGTATTTATCGTCAAATACCGCACAGATACGCTGTTTGAGATTGCCTGACCTGTAGTGAAACATCTCATAGTCATTGCTGAAAAACTGAAATCCCACCGACGGATGTGCCACCGCTATGCGGGTAAATTCTTCGATGATATTTTTCATCTCTGCCGGATCGGACTTCAGAAAGTTTCTGCGGGCAGGAATGTTAAAGAAAAGATTTTTGACCGCTATCGATGTGCCCTCGGGTGTCTGGCAGGGCTCCTGACGGGTCACCTTCATGCCTTCTATCTCCAGCAGGGTACCGAGCGCCTCGCCATGCTGACGTGTGCGCATCTCCACCTGAGCGATAGAAGCGATAGAGGCCAGCGCCTCACCCCTGAAGCCCATCGTGCGTATGTCAAAGAGGTCTTCGGCAGTGTGGATCTTAGATGTGGCGTGCTTCTCAAAACACATACGGGCATCGGTCTCGCTCATGCCGCAGCCATTGTCTATGATCTGCACGAGTGTTTTGCCGGCACCTTTGATGATCACCTTGATATGCGTGGCACCGGCGTCTATGGCGTTTTCGAGTAGCTCCTTCACCGCAGAAGCAGGGCGCTGTATCACCTCACCTGCGGCGATCTGGTTAGCTATAGCATCGGGAAGTAGTCGGATCTTATCTGCCATAAAAAATTTGGGGCTGCAAAGGTAAGGAAAATATGGTGGCAGGTGAAAGTTGGCAGGCGATTGCAATGCACTTTAACCGGAAGCGCCTTTCTGCTATCAAATTCCTATCGCATTTCACGCGAAATGGTTCATCGTAATAATGCATACCTGGAAAATAGAAATATTTTAATTTAGAGATATGG
>CAIXBT010000265.1 GCA_903917755.1 uncultured Bacteroidota bacterium | reverse complement strand
GAAAAATACATTAATACAATTTATAATAATACTTTTAAATAAAAAATGTTCAATGCAAAATACAAGTAATATCCTATCTTAGATTAATCGATTATCTGCCCTAACAATGGGGGGCATCATACTTGTTTCGGGAGAGACTAGGTGCCTTTTTCAATACATTTTCACCGCGGCATCGGAGAGATGCGGATCCCGGACCCATGCTGGAAGATTTAGGAGGGCAAATGCAATTTTCACCGCAGAGTCGGAGAGACGCGGGGAAACAACAAAAGCGCATACCAAATACTTGTCCACCCCATCCACATTTGATCAGCTTCGCCCCTTCCGATTTTTTTCTATTTTCGTCCGGTCTATGGCAGAGTATATAGTTTCGGCGCGCAAGTATCGCCCTACCAGATTTAAAGATATGGTGGGTCAGGAGCACATTTCGGCTACCCTTCAGAACGCCATCAGATCGGGCCAGCTGGCGCATTCGTTCCTATTCTGCGGGCCGCGTGGCGTGGGCAAGACCACTGCCGCACGTATCCTGGCCAAGACCATCAACTGCGAAAAGATCACGGCAGACATCGAGGCTTGCAATGAGTGCCAGTCCTGCGTTTCTTTCAATCAAAACAGTTCTTTCAACATACATGAACTCGATGCCGCTTCGAATAACTCGGTAGAGGATATCAGGCAGCTGGTAGATCAGGTGCGGTTTCCGCCACAGTCGGGCCGCTACAAGATCTATATCATAGATGAGGTCCACATGCTGAGTTCGGGCGCCTTCAATGCCTTTCTGAAGACGCTCGAAGAGCCGCCATCATACTGCAAGTTCATCCTGGCTACGACCGAGAAGCACAAGATACTCCCGACCATATTATCACGCTGTCAGATATTCGACTTTCGCCGAATAGCCATAGAGACCATCGTGAGCCACCTCAGGCATATCTGCGAGCTGGAGCACATAGAGGCCGAAGATGATGCCCTGCACATCATAGCCCAAAAATGCGACGGCGGCATGCGCGATGCCCTGTCTATGTTTGACAGACTGAGCAGTTTCGCGGGGGGCAAGCTGACCTACGACTCGGTGCTGAAGAACCTCAACGTACTGGATTATGATTATTTCTTTAAGGTGACCGATGCCCTCCTGACCGAAGACCTGAGCGCACTGATGGGCTATATGGCTGAAGTGCTCAAGAGGGGATTTGAGGGTGATGATTTCATACTGGGTCTCTGCGAACACTTTCGCAATCTGCTATTCGCCAAGAATGTCGATACACTGAGTCTGATGGAGGTGAGCGAATCTCTCAAGAAGCGCTATCTGGACCAGACCAATCTGGCTTCGAATACGTTTCTGATCAACTGCCTCTATCTGGGCAATCAGTGCGATGTGAACTATAAGCAATCTAAGAATAAGCGCCTCTCGGTAGAGCTCACTCTCATCAAGATGTGCTATGTCAACTCTACTATAGAAGCCACTGAGGCTTCAAAAAAAAAACTTAGTACTACAGTAGAGAGCCCCAATCTTCCGTCTCCGACCAAGCAAATCACCGAGCTGAATACCGGTCCCGTGTCCGACCCTCAGTCAGCATCCACACGTCCGGTAGCAGCACAGCCTAAACCGATACCTGACAAGGATAATGTGACGAAGAAATCTTCGAAACTGCTATCTCTCGATGATATAAGCGACAACATCTCTCAGAAAAAGACAGGCAAGAATGATGAAGAAGGCCCTGTCACACTTTCGGCTACCATCCGGGAGTTCAATCAGGAGAATGTGACGGAACTCTGGCAGCTATTCGCAGACAGTATCAGAGAAACACGTGGCGGCGCGGCGGCGCTGATGAATATGAACCTGCCCATAGTGACGGATGGTGCCACGATCTCCCTCGATCTGGAGAGCGAACTGCAGAAAACGCAGTTCTCGCTGGTCATAACCTCGCTGAAGAACTTCATTTACAGTCATATAGGTTTCCATCCTGATATTCAGGTCCATGTGGTGAAGAATGCCGAGGCTACTAATAAATACTACACTCCGCAAGATAAACTAAAGAGGCTCATAGAGTTAAACCCCGCATTGAGGAGGTTCCAAAAAGAGCTGGGATTGGATTTAGACTACGATTAGGCAACTTTTTTCTGTCAATCTCGTAAATCTGTAACCGAAACATACCCAAACCGTGCAGATTGACAAAACATTAAGGTATAATCAGACGATCCCTGTCAGCCAAGGCTACTTATACGAACAAAAAGTAAAGAGCCGGCAGACTGAAGTCCGATTTGATGCAGTAAAAGCCCTCAGTGACTTTTTCTCAAGCATTTTCAATTACTTTTTTGGTACCGAAGCCCGCATCATCCGAACGGTCATCACACTTTCGACCCTGTCATGCTTTGTGATGGGTTATATCTCCGACAATAAATACTATTTTCAGAATGTAGCTTACTCTCAGGGCATACTTGGTGTGGTCATCGTCGCAGCATCATTTACTAAGGTCGGTATCGCCAATATTCGTACGCTGGGCAATGCTTACATCTACGGACTGAATATATTCAATGTGGCCAACGTAGCGCTGAGCCACTTCAATGACAAGATCAGCTACCAGTTCATCATCTACTTTTTCGTCACAAACTTATTCTTCAACAAAAGCCGCGGCTTGATATTCAGTGTCACCCTCATCAGCGTTTTGCTCTGCGGTATCATGCTTTTCCCATCAGAAAACTCATCGTCTCTGTCAGACTTTTTTCTTTCTTATGCCATCTCTGCTTTTGCATTGGCGGTGCTGATGCTGAAGAGATTCAAGACCGAAGCTCAGCTGGCAGAGAATGAATTGAAATACCGGCTCCTGGCCGAAAACTCTGCTGATATCATCTGTACGCACAAGGCATCCGGAGAGTTTGACTTCGTGAGCCCTTCGGTCAGTGCATTGACGGGCTATGAAAGCGCGGAACTGGTGGGCAGATCGGCAGCTAAATTCATCTATCCCGACGACCGGCCTTACTATGAGTCGAGGCTGATCAATGCCGCCGGCAGTACCAGCAATGAGGCATTTCAATATCGCTTTTTGGCCAAGGACGGTTCCTATATATGGCTCGAAACGGTGGTCCGCGGACTGGACGACCAGCAGGACATCAAGGAGGGTCGCTTCCTGAGTCAGACCAGAAGCTTCCAGAAGCACCACGAATATCTGGAGCAGATAGAGCACCACTCTCTGGAACTGCAGGACAGCTACAAAGACCTGGAGATGTTCGCCTATATATCCTCGCATGATATGCAGGAGCCGCTGCGCATGATATCGAACTATATGCAGCTGCTGAAACGCAAATATGAGAGCAAACTCGACAAGGATGCCATGGAGTATATCGAGTATGCCGTAAAGGGTGCATCGAACCTCCAGTCGCTCATCAAGGACCTGCTGTCATACTCTACCATCAATAAAAAAGAGATCAGCTTCATACCCGTAGATATGGATGAACTGCTCGATGATGTGCTCTCCGGCCTGCAGCTGCTCATGCAGGAGAAGAACGTAAAGGTCTATATCAATGAGCCGATGAGACCGCTGCTGGCCGACAGAAATGCACTGACCCAACTCATGCAAAACCTGATACAAAACGGTATCAAATACAACACCTCAGAGAGTCCCGTGATCAGGATATTCTGCAGTGAGGACAGCAAGTCCATCACCTATTGCATACAGGACAATGGTATCGGTATCGACAAGCAATATGCCCAGCAGATATTCGAGCCATTCAGAAGGCTGCACAATAAGCATAACTTCCCGGGCACCGGCCTCGGCCTCTCTATCTGCCGCAAGATCGTGGACAGGCTTCATGGCCGCATATGGGTAGACTCTGAACCCGGCACTGGCTCTTCATTCTACTTCAGCATCCCCAAGTCTCAGGAAGGGATTTAGTAAACTTTATGGTCGCTAAAGAGATAGTCTGCTGCTGCCATAGTCAATTATCCATTATTAATTGTCAATTGAAACTCATTCCCCTTCAGGCATGATTTCTATGGCGTCCATTTTCACATTGAGCAGCACATCTTGCACTTTGATGATCGCTTCATGCAGTATGTTGCAGGCTTTGAGAATGTTCTCGCGAGAGGTTTCTCCCATCATCTGTATGCGGATGATAGACTTATTTCTCGGTACCGCCGGAAACTCGATCAGGTTTGCGATCAGGCCCATCGACAGCACCTCACGGCACAGAAGCCGCGCCAGCCTCGAGTCGCCTATCAGCACAGGGATGATCGGGCTCGGATATCCGTTTGTGATGAAGCCTCTTTTATTGAGTTCATCGATGGTATATTCGATGATCGAGATCAGATCGCGTCTGCGCTGTTTACCCTCTTCGCTGAAAATGATCTCAAGCGATCGGAGAGCTATGGAGCAGGAAATGGGTGATATGCCCGTGGCAAATGTAAATGAAGGCGAGAAAATCTCTATCTGCTGCCTGATAGAGCGCGGGCCAGCCACGAAGCCGCCTATGCTGGCCATCACCTTGCTGAGCGAGCCCGTGAGGATCAGGTTGTCTTTATTTTTGTTGTTCAGAATATCGCTCATGAGCCCCAGACCATCTTCGCCCATACATCCGAACTCATGTGCTATGTCCACGATCAGGATCGCCTCATACTGACAGCAGAGATCATAGACCCCGTTCATATCAGGTCCGTCAGAATTCATAGAATACAGCGTCTCTATGACCACGAACAGGCCGCCATCCTTATTGCGCTCGCGCCAGAATTTGAGTTTTTTCTCCAAATCCGTCAGGTCATTGTGTTTGAATTTATATACATGCTCTGTGGCATACTTGGCAGCCACATCAGACGAGTTATGCATCAGCATATCCATCACGATACAGTCGCGGGCAGTCACCAGTCCGGCTATAGCCCCGAAGCACGCACTCCATCCGTTAGGGAAGATATGCGCCTGCTCTACCTTGAGGGCTTCGGCTATTTTTTTGCCGAGTTTGCTGGTCAGTATATTCTGCCCGCCCAGCACCGGCGATCCGCCTGCATTGATACCATATTTGTCTATGCTTTCTTTAGCGGCTTTGATCACTTCGGGATGATTGCTCAGACCCAGATAATCCTGCGATCCGAAATTGATACAAGGCTTGTCTTCGTCGGCCCAGGTATTGGAGATATACATCTCCTCGCCGAGTTTCGAAGTAGCTATCCTGCCGAACGGATAGACGCCGTTCAGTTTGAGCAGGTCTACATATTGATTGAAAGGAGTGTATCTTTCAGAGAGCGATTTCCCTTTGGGGATCCGATACAAAAACGAACCTCCCAGCAAAGCGCCTATGTCTATATTGTCAGAGGCTGATTTTAAACTCATTTATGCCTTATGTTTTATTCTTATTATTTAATTATGTTTGCCGCTTCTTGTTTCAAACTTAATTTTCTCAAAATAAGACAATAACTACCTTATGTCAAGAGTAATCACCTCCTTATTTATAACCACAATTTTGTTTATGCAATCAGTATTAGGACAATCGACCGTCAAAACTACACCATCAGTTCCTAATGATCTTTATAACATAAAGGAGTATACACTGAAGAACGGTTTAAAGATCTTCATATCTGTCAATAAACAAACGCCTCGCGTACAGACCATGATAGCGGTCAAAGCCGGCAGTAAATATGACCCTGCACAGACCACCGGACTGGCGCATTATCTGGAACATATGATGTTTAAAGGTACTCAGCACTATGGCACCGTAGACTGGGCCAAAGAGTCAAAGGTCCTCGATCGTATCTCAGCATTATATGAGAAGCATCTGGGCGAGCCTGATGAGGCAAAGAAAAAAGCGATCTATGCACTCATCGACAGCGAATCTCATGAGGCATCTCGCTATGCAGTGCCCAGCGAATATGACAAAATGGTGGCCTCGATCGGTGCCAAAGGTACCAATGCATTCACGAGCAATGACATGACAGTATATGTGAATGATATCCCGTCTAACACCATTGACAAATGGGCAGGGCTGGAGAGTGAGCGTTTTTCGACATTGGTGCTGAGATTATTTCATACGGAGCTTGAGACGGTATACGAGGAGTTCAACCGCAATCAGGATGATGATATCCGCTGGTCGAGTTTTTCGGTAGATAGCATGCTGATACCCAATCACCCTTATGGATCGCAGACCACCATCGGTCTGGGCGAGCATCTCAAGAACCCGTCTATGGTCAATATCCATAAGTATTTTGACACCTATTACAATCCGAACAACGTAGCCGTGATACTCTGCGGTGATCTGGACCCTGACAAGACAGTAGCTATACTGGAGAAACATTTCGGCAGCTGGAAGAACAAACCTATTCCGGCTTTTGTCAAAAACGCGCCCGTCAAACTTGAGAAGGCGCAATTCGCTGAGGTCAAAGGACCAACCAAAGAACATGTGTTCATCGGCTTCCGTCTGGATGGCGATGGTTCTAAAGAATCTCTGATGGCCAAGATGGTCGATATGATCCTCTCAAACGGTGCTGCAGGTATGATAGACCTCAATCTGGTGCAGAAACAGAAAGTCCTCTCAGGTTCTTCTTATGTCAATGCACTGAAAGACTACAGCATATTCAAAATGTATGGCGAACCGAAACAGGGGCAAACACTGGAGGAAGTAAAAGACCTGCTGCTGTCTCAGATCGAGGCGATCAAAAAAGGCGAATTCGATGACTGGCTGATACCTGCCATCATTCAGAATCTCAGGCTTCAGAAAATGAAAGCCAAGGAGAATAATCGTGCCGTAGCCAGCGAGCTCATGGATGCCTTTGTGAAAGATATCCCCTGGTCATACAGAGCTACTGAGATTGATGAAATGGCAAAGATCACTAAGGCCGATGTAGTGAAATTCGCCAATGAGCATTTCAAAGATAACTATGCCGTATGCTACAAACGCATGGGTGAACCTAATCGCCACAAAGTAGACAAACCGAAGATCACACCCGTCATCCTGAATAAGGATAGCATCTCTGCTTTCAAAAAGACATTTGACAAGATCGAAACCGGCAAGATAGCTGCCAAATTTGTGGATTTCAATAAAGATATGACCACCGGAAAATTTGCCAACGGCACTCCGCTCCGCTATGTGGCCAATGATCTCAACAAAACATTTTCTCTCAGCTATGTCTATCATACAGGTACCGATTTTGATAAGAATATCGGCCCCGCAGTAGACTATCTGGCCCTGCTCGGTACAGACAAACATACTGTCGGTGATCTCAAAAAAGAATTTTACAAATTAGGTGTATCATATGGTGTAGCTACCAGCCGCGACAGAATATCGGTCAACCTCTCAGGTCTGGAAGAGAACGTAGCAAAAGGCCTGGAGCTGCTGACTGATTATCTCAACAATGCCAAGGCCGACAAAGATGTTTACAATAACTATGTAAGTGACCTGCTGAAAAAACGCGCCAACGCCAAGACCAATAAAAATGTGATACTGACACAGGCTATGGTCAACTATGCCAAATACGGCCCGGCTAACCCTGTCACTAATATCCTGTCAGAATCAGAACTGAAAAGCACCAGTCCCGAGACACTCGTAGCGCTCGCAAAGAAGGCTCTCGCCACACCGGATGAAGTGTATTACTACGGACAGAAAAAAGTAGCTGATGTCGAGTCATTATTAAACAGCAGGATCAAAGGCATAAAAGCGAACATCAGTGACAACAAACGCTTCGCTGAAACCGAAACCTATAAACCCACTGTGTATTTTTGCAATTACAATATGAAGCAGGCCGAGGTGGTCATGCTCTCTAAGGATGAAAAATTCAATAAGGATCTTTTTCCATTCATAACACTCTATGGTGATTATTACGGCTCGGGCCTGTCCTCTATTCTATTTCAGGAGGTGAGGGAGAAAATGGGTCTTGCATATAGTGTCAATAGCTCTATCTCCGCACCTTCTTATGCTTATGAATCTCATTATATACAGTGCTATGTCGGTACACAAGCCGACAAACTGGAGACCACGATGAAGCAAATGAGCAATCTGCTCAACACGATGGTTGAGGTTCCAAAACAATTCGAAGGAGCACGTACCTCTGCGGTCAAAAACCTGGAGAGCGAGTGGGTGACAGGTGAGGGAATATTCGCGGCTTATGACCGCGCAGCCAAGCGTGGCCTCAACTACGATGTGCGCAAAGAGATGTATGAGAAGATACCGAATATCTCTATGAATGACCTCAAAGCCTTTTTTGATAAACATGTCAAAGGCAAGTCTTTCACATACCTCGTGATCGGCAAGAAAGAAAATGTAGACTTTAAGGTATTGGAATCTCTGGGTACGGTCAGGGAACTGACACTCGAAGATGTATTTGGATATTGATAATAAATATAAAGACAGATCATGCAGCTGAAACGATTTTTTCTCAGTGCCCTGATGATAGGAGTCCTCGCTATCTCTGCCAGCGCGGGTGCCGGCAAAGAAGCCATCCTCAAAGCCCGGTCTGAATCCGGTCAGGCGGCATTGCTCATAAAGGTGTGGGATATGGACGGCCCTCTATCAAAGGCACAGCTCGTGATGAATAACGACACCATCAATCTCGACATAGACTGCGATTCCTATTCGGTGATCGACCTGCCCAATCATATCCTGACGATATGCTTTCAGGAGAAGGGCAAACCTGCTGATGCATCTGGCGCAAAATCTGTAAAGGTCTGGGCCACACCGAGCAGTTTTGTAAAAATGCCAAACGGTGAATACAACTGGCGATTTAAGATAAAGGTAAACGGCAGTATGCTAAAGGAGACCATCAAAATGGATGGCACTTTCGAGTGGAATCCATAGAGGATCCCGTAGGCTTTTATCTTGGTGTCCCCCGCTGGCGGGTTGATTCTGTGACATTTTTTGCACTTCGCATCTCAGCTATAGCAGCATATTATCTATCAGCCTCACGCCGCCTATCCGGGCAGCTATCAGCGCCACAGCATGGGTAGTAGCACTGATCTTCTTTATTGGTTTCAGTGTTTTGGCATCGCGTATCGCCACATACTCGACTTTAAATTCAGAAAATGAGGATAGCTTCTCAAAGGCTGCTTGCTCTAGATCAGCTATCAGTTGCCCCTCACCCCTCGCCGCGCGTCCCTTCATGCTTTTCAAAACTTTAGATATTTCTACCGCCACTTTTCGGGAGCGGGCATCCAGCCTTACATTTCGGCTGCTCATAGCCAGCCCGTCTTTCTCGCGCTTGATGGGGCAAACCACTATTTTGATCTTCAGGTTTCTTTTTTTGATCAACCGGGTGCAGATCATAGCCTGCTGATAATCTTTCTGCCCCATATACAGTCTGTGCGGAGCCACAGCCCTCAGCAATTTCTCCACGATCTGCGCCATTCCATCGAAATGACCGGGACGAAACTCACCCTCCAGTGTCCCTGCTATATATCCGAAATCAATTGGCTCACTGTTCTTTAATCCTTTCGGATACATCTCAGCCACGGTCGGTAGAAACAGAATATCACATTTGGCTGCGATGAGTTTCTGCATATCGCTCTCCAATGTGATCGGATATTTCTCAAAATCTTTAGGATCATTAAATTGTGTAGGATTGACGAAAATGGAGCAGACGGTCAGGTCATTTTCGCGATTTGAGAGCCGGATCAGGGATATATGCCCCTCATGGAGGGCCCCCATAGTGGGTACAAAACCCACTTTTTTGCCCATTTCCTTTAACTCAACTACTTGATTATTAATGTCTTTTATGGTCTTTAGGATTAGCATAGCCAGTGTTCACAATATTACACAGAGTGTAGCGTTTTGTATTCTTTCGGAAATTAATTAGTATCTTTGTAGTCCGCAATTTAATTAAGTTATTTATTTAACCATAAAATCATACCGAGATGGAGAAAAAGAGAATTCTGATCGTGACCCATGAAATGGACCCTTACATCAACCTCACTCAAGCAGCAAAAATAGCTAACTCTCTGCCAAAATATCTGCAAGACAATGGAATGGAAATAAGAGTACTGATGCCGAAATTCGGAAACATAAATGAGAGAAGGCATCGTCTGCACGAAGTAGTTCGCCTCTCAGGTATCAATGTAATCATCAACGATGAGGATTATCCTCTGGTAATAAAAGTGGCTTCTCTGCCGGGTGCCCGCCTTCAGGTTTACTTTCTTGACAATGAGGACTTTTTCAAACGTAAGAATGTATTCGAAGATGATGACAACAACTTCTTTGAAGACAACTCGGACCGTATGATCTTTTTCTGCAAAGGCGCTCTTGAGACTGTACGCAAATTCGGATGGGCTCCTGATCTGATCCACTGTTTCGGATGGATGACCAGCCTTATCCCTATGTTTCTCAAGACAACTTACAAAGACGATCCTATTTTCGCAAACAGCAAAGTGGTATATACCGTATCAAACAACTATTTCGAAAATAAACTGAAAAAAGATTTTACTACACAACTGCAGATCAGTGACAATATCACTAAGAAGCATGTAGATTTCTTTAAGGATGGTGACAACACCAGCCTGAATATCGGTGGTTCGGAGTTTGCTGATGCCCTGATGGTAGAAGACGATCTGAATGAGGCTATGTCTGCTTACGTAAAGAAAGCCAAGAACAAACTCGTGCTGAAAGTCAATTCTAACGAAGATGCTTCGCTGCCACTGGTGAGTGATTTCTATAAAAACATTTTGGCTAACTAATTCTAAAGTCCCAGTCGGTTGAATAAGATACTTACAAAGCTTTGCTACGCTCTATGTGCAGTGATGATGCTTTTTCATTTGAATGCCTGCAAGGATCCGGTCATTACCGACAAGGGTAACTCTCTGGACTTTCAAAATATCAGTCTATATCATATAGATACCTGTTCGGTCATCATTAATACGGTACCGGACAGGCCTCTGATAGCATCAGGCATCTCTACAGGTGTATTGGGCTCCATGAACGATCTCTTTTTTGGAAATACTTTCGCCGGTGTCTATGCTCAGTGCCTGCTTCAATCGACTCAGCCTGTTTTCGCAGGAGCGACGCTTGATTCTGCCGTGCTGATCATGCCCTATGTGAGTACTACTTCTAAATATGGCAAATGCGACAAGCCCATAGATATCACAGTCTATGAGATCAGTCAGGACATGATACCGGGCAATACTTATTACAGCTATGACGGATTCTCTGTCTATGCACAGCCTATCGGCCAGCGGCTCAATTTCGTGCCTGACATGGCAGATAGTGTTCACTTTCTCGATCCGACCATCACCTATCAGATACCATATAATGCACAGGCACCGATGCTGAGAGTCAGGCTGTCAAACACTTTTGCTAACAAGCTTTTTTCTGCTCCTGATAGCACTCTCTTAGCTTCACTGACCTTCATCGAATACTTCAAGGGTATTTATGTCACTACCAATACCTCAAAAGTAGGAGACGGACTGATGTATATGGCATTGAATAGTTCAAGTGTCAATCTCTATTATCATGCTACCAATGCAGGCGTACTGGACACATCCGTCTTTCAGTTTCAGATGTCTACCTATGGTGTAATGGTCAATCATTTTGATCATTACTATAGTGGTACACTGGTGCAGAATGCACTGAGCAATCCTAATCCTAAGGGCGACAAAGTCGGTTATATCCAGGCAGGAGGCGGCACTAAGCTGAAGGTCAAACTCCCTACGCTGAAAAACCTGCCGCCAAACATCGGTATCACCAAGGCCGAGTTGATCCTGCCGATACTGGATACCATGCTCGCAGACCCGAGCTTACCACCACCTTCCCAGCTCACCATGTATCGCATAGATGATACCCTCGGGGTAGATGCATTCAATGCTAATAATATATCGGGGATAGGCATACTCACTACCCGTCTGGACAATAATGGCAAGAGCTATGTATGTTACGTTTTCAATCTGACAGAATATGTTCAGCGCCTTTTGAATGGTATCTACTCTGTAAATAGCGATGTCGGATATTATATCGGATTCTCGTATACCGTGAGGGGAGACAGGGTTATCATTCTCAATGATCCGGCCAAGCTCTCAACACAATGTAAATTAAAGATCACTTACACAAAACTACAATAGCTATGTGTGGAATAGTAGCCTATATAGGTCCCCGTGAGGCATACCCTATACTTATCAAAGGTTTAAAGAGATTAGAGTACAGAGGCTATGACAGTGCCGGTGTCGCGCTACTCAATGGCCAGATGCATGTGTATAAGACCAAAGGGAAAGTAACTGATCTGGAGCGTGTGGCCGAAGGGCAGGATCTCCATGCTCATCTGGGTATGGGTCACACAAGATGGGCCACTCACGGCGAACCCAATGATGTCAATTCACACCCGCACCTCTCTCAGGATGGCAGTATAGCTATCATTCACAATGGTATCATTGAAAATTACGCTACGCTCAAAGAAGCACTGCTCGAGCGGGGACATAGTTTCAAAAGCGATACGGATTCTGAAGTGCTGGTACATCTCATAGAGGAGATAAAGAAAAACACTAAAGCCGATCTGGATGAGGCGGTTCGTCTCGCTCTATGTGAGGTAGTCGGCGCATACGCCATCGTTATCATTTCAAAAGATGACCCTACCAAAATGATAGGCGCCCGCAAGGGTAGCCCGCTGGTAGTAGGTATAGGCGAAAACGGAGAGTATTTCATGGCATCAGATGCATCTCCTATCGTAGAATATACTAAAGATGTGACCTATCTCGAAGATGGTGAGATCGCTTTCATAAAAGATGGCAAACTTTCTATCAAGACGATAGACAATGTAACAAAAACACCATTCATACAGACACTTGAGATGAGCCTGGAGGCTATCGAAAAAGGCGGCTACACGCATTTCATGCTGAAAGAGATCCATGAGCAGCCTAAGTCTATATACGACTCGCTCAGAGGACGTTTTGACACCTCTACCGGCAATTTTGCGATGCGATCACTCAAGGAATATGACCATAAGATCAAAAACCTCAAGCGTATCGTGATAGTAGGCTGTGGTACATCGTGGCATGCAGCGCTCGTGGCCGAATATCTATTCGAAGATATAGCACGCATACCCGTAGAGGTCGAATATGCATCTGAATTTCGCTATCGCAATCCGGTGATAGGTGAAGACGATCTGGTCATCGCCATATCTCAATCAGGTGAGACCGCAGATACACTCGCTGCCATAGAGATGGCCAAAGAAAAAGGGGCAACGGTTTTCGGCGTTTGCAATGTGGTAGGTTCATCCATACCTCGCGCATCACATGCCGGTGCCTATACACATGCGGGCCCTGAGATCGGCGTGGCTTCGACCAAAGCCTTCACAGCACAGGTATCTGTCATGATCCTGCTAGCGCTTGGCTTCGCAGATATCAAAGGCAAAAAAAGCAAATCAGAACTCCGCAATATCATGGCCGAACTCGATGCCATTCCGGCTAAAGTAGAGACCACATTGAAATGCGAAGAACAGATCAAAGAACTGGCTAAGCTATATAAGGATGCAAGCAATTTCCTCTATCTCGGCAGAGGTTACGGATTTCCAGTGGCCCTCGAGGGTGCACTGAAGCTCAAAGAGATCTCCTACATACATGCGGAGGGATATCCTGCCGCAGAAATGAAACACGGACCTATAGCACTGATAGATGAAGAAATGCCGGTCGTGGTCATCGCAACCAAGAATGCACATTACGAAAAAATAATCAGCAATATACAGGAGGTCAAAGCCCGCAAAGGCAAGATCATAGCCATCGTGACCGAAGGCGATACCAAAGTCAAAGGCATGGCAGACTATGTGATCGAGATACCTGATGCACCGGATATCATGGTGCCGCTGCTCGCCACGGTGCCGCTGCAACTCCTGTCATACTACATAGCTGTAGAGCGTGGCTGCAATGTAGATCAGCCTCGCAATCTGGCCAAGTCAGTGACGGTAGAGTAAATTACTTTTTTATCGTGATCTTTCTACTGTGACCTGAAAGCCAATAATAATAGGCGAAAAAGGGAATCGCGGTTTGATGGTCACACTATTCGCGGTCTCAAATGACTCTTTCTGCTCCCTGGTCCATTTTGTTTTGCGATAGTCAAGCAGCTCTTTGTAGGCTTTTTGATGTTTGCCCTGCGCAATATAAAAAGTCGTTTCATCCGTTATTTTATCTTTCCTGATATAGTCTTTCATTTCGGCTGTCACAGCTCCATTTATATCCCAGAATGTACCGTCTGACCCGTCAGCACTGATCTCATATTTACGGTTTCCATTGCGGTAGCTGCAGATGATCTTATCTTTCAGCCATTCTTTTCTGCTTCCGTCTTCATAGACGACCATAAGCGTATCTGCAGATACATCCCGTCCGCTCCGTTTATAGAATAATCTTGTATCCTCTTTACCTTTTCGATTATAAAATCGCCATTCTCCGTTTACATATCCGTTTTCAAATGCACCGGTCTGCTCCAGCGAATCATTCTGCTGGTAGTATTTCCAAAACCCCTCCGCATAGCCATCTTTGAATGCACCCGAGAGCTTCGGTTTGCCGGAGGTGAAATGATCTTCTACCTTGCCAGTATACGGATCGCCCTCCAGAAAGTATCTGTATGGACGGCACTTGTCACGCACTTTTAGTTTGCCCGGTATTGAATCCCAGTAATTTCTTTCCGCAGTGAGTTGAGTATATATGATCGTCTCAGAACTTGTCTTGGATTTAGCTTTCTGATCGCAAGCCGAAAAGGCGAAGCATATGAGCGTACAAAAGAGAAAGTTTTTCAGGTCTTGTATCATTTAATAAAAATATAAAATGCGCTAAAAGTAAGGACCTACCGCACCAGTGTCACAGTGCCCGAACGGTATATTGTTTTTTTGTCGGGCAGTGTCAATGATAACCAGAGCCAATACACTTCTTCAGGCTCAGGGTTACCTTTATACCTTCCATCCCATCCTTTGTGTATGTCGGGCGATTCAAAGACCAGCTCCCCCCATCTGTTATAGATATGCATTTCAAACGGATCGAGGTCACAGATATGAAGGATATAGAAGGTATCATTTTTGCCATCGCCGTTAGGACTGAATATATTCGGGATGGCAATTCCTGCAATACATTCCGAATCACATGAATTCAGTGTGATATTAATGTCGCCCGTCATAGGGCAATAGCCGTTGTACGCTGTCACCTGATAGTATCCTGCCTGATACACTACGATCTCTGAGCTATAAGCCGAGTCTTGCATTCCGGTATTCCATTTAAATAGCACAGGTGCCTGGCCTGATGAATCGATGCTGGCAAATATTACTACGCTGTCTGGTTCACTCTCGCAGAGAAAATTTTTTGTGCTATTCATTTTGAAACCCAGTATCTGCGGAAAAAGGCTCACCTGCACCGTGTCGAATACTGTACCACAGGAATTAGTGAGGGATGCCCTGTACCAGCCGGGATCTGTGATAGTGATCATAGAGTCTGCAATTCCGGTAGACCATATAGTATTGGCAACATGCGTATTCAGTCGAAGCGATACAGGTATACACATGGTAGTATCAAACTGCCCGGAAGAACGTATCGTGTCTTCGACCCTTACCACGCGTTGAAATGTGTCTGCGCATACACCTATGTATGCATATAATGTGATCGCAAAATTTCCTGCGGCAGAAAAATAGAACGAGGTATCCATGGCATATGCAAATACATTTCCGTTGACATCCCATCTGTAATGTGTAGCCCCGCTACTTTGGTTTTGCAGTTGCACACTTCCATGCGAGCAGAAGACAGTATCACTGATCGAAAAATGACTATGCACCGTACACACTGGAGAGCAGGTATCAACTACTGATACTGAAAAACTCCGGCTGATGCCGCAATAATCTGAAACTATCATTGTATAAGTGCCCGGGTAAACTCCGGGAAAGGTATCTGTGGTCGAATTGACGATACGGGTTGGATATCCCAGTATCTGAACCGTGTAGGGAGCAGTGCCACCGAATATGCTATAGGGGATATTACTTTTCACATGGCCGCATACTTCCATCTGGGTAGAGACAAGGTTGGGCACCACATTATTGATCACAAACAACTGCATCGTATCAAGCGGGCATATCGTATCATAATTTGGCAGACCAAACGTAGATGTATTGGACAGATATAACCTGATGGTATAATAACCTGTATCTGCTACCGTAAATCGCCCCTGCATACTCCCGGCTATGTATTGATTGTCTTTGAGCAGTACATAATAGGCGCTTTGTGAATAGCAGCTTTGGATCGGTGGCACACAGGCTGCCTGGATCAGCGCAGCTCCCGTACATTGATGAGTGGTATATGCCGTGATGGTATGTGGAGTGAATGGCGGCAGCACAAAAGGAAAGGAGCAGCCGCTATCTGACACAAGATGATAGTAACCTACCGGTATATTATTAAATACAATTGCATTGGGATACGGAGTAGGTAAACGCTGAATGTATGTAGCGGAAGTGATGGTATTGACCAGTGTGTATATTTCTGTGTAATTGGTCAGTGCCTGATATATGGCATAAGACGGAGTACATGAGGAATCAAACATAGGCACGATACATGCGGGGCCCAGCGCAGGCAGAGTCACCGTTATCGTTCGCGCCAGACAGAGGGGTTGTGTAGCATTGACCTTATAAGTGCCCTGTGGCAAATGATAAAATGTAGGGTGATTTGATGTGCTGGAATCGACCAGTGTGGCCAGATTATATACTGAATAATGAACAGGCGGTGTGAAAACCGGTGGATAAGAGAATGTCGAAAAATCACTGCATGTCAAAATACTATCTCCGATATTGAGTGCTGCAAAAGCAGGTTTATCATGTGTGGTATAATCGAATCCGCAATGGTCCTGTATCCTGATGAGATAGGAAATGCCGGTATCGATCATCGTGAATAATCTGGCCGGTGTCGAACTGATCGTATCAATCTGCACAGGGCTGCAACTCAGACAGGTCACTATGACCGGATAGCAAAAATGCACCGGGTTTGGCACCATATGTATGGAACTGTCAAATGGGCAAACATTATAGAAAAAAGTGGTGTCGGTAATATTTGTATCGCAGGGCACCCCGATAGCCTGAATATTTCCGCAACTGTCTGTGACAGTAAAATGATAGGGAGAATCTATAGGCAGGGAAGTAAAAGTAACCTGGTTCAAATGTGTGATCAGTGACCCGTTACTGCCTGTGATCGTAAACGGTGGTATAGATTCAGAATCGATCGTCAAGACCACGGTACCGTTTCGACAGGAGCCGAGAGCGCTCACATGCAGCGAGTGAATATCGATACTAGTATGAAAGATGCGACCACAACTATCGGTCACCGTGATGCTATCTGCCGGACATCTGACAGGTATTGAAAATATGCCGGTGTTGTTTGTAATGGATATTGATCCGCTGTTAAGTTTATAAATGTATGGCGGCGATCCGGCTGAGACCAGACTTACCCATATACTATCTCTGCTGCCCACTGTCCTGGCCGATACATTAAACTGTGGCACAGGCACGATGACAGTGATCTTATTGGTAGTAAAAATATTCGAACAGGAATCCATTACTCTGATCCAATATGGGCCATTGCAAAGGTGGCAGAATGTATTTGAACTCTGATATGGCCCGAATCCTGTATTAGTGCCGAGAGATGATCTGGCATATTGATATGGAGGTTTACCGCCCTGCACATTGACACTGATACAACCGCTGTATACAGTATCGGGCGGAGCGGGATTTATGATGGGAAACGTATAACTGCCACCCACTGTAGCAGTGGCAAAAGCCGTATTGCCTGACCCGTCTGTCACTTTGATAGTATATTGTCCTTTGGGGAGAGTCAGAAATACTGTATTCAGTGGCGCTAATGTAATGGGATAGCTGATATTAGGATACAGAGGCCCATTTACGATACTAAAGGTATAATTTCCTGAGCCGCCCGTCGCTGCCACTGTGATCGTGCCGTCATTGAAGCAAATAGATGGTGTAGTGACACTATCTGTAATGACCAGAGACTGGCTCTGACCCTGATATGTAAGTGATAAAAGAAAAAATATACAGATAATTATCTTCATAGTGCCTTAAAGATAAAAATAAACATATTTTATCTTTAAAACTAAGTTTAAGCATTTTCAAGATCGAGATAAAAAAGACCTGAAATATTTTACTTGAAGCTCCAGTCGTAGGTAGCGAGATTTTCAAGACATACCTTCATCAGGTCGATGTTGGCTCTGATGTCATGCTTATTGGCCATCTCGATGTGAGAGTGTATATGACGTGTGGGGATCGACACCGCTCCGGCTATTGTGCCATTAGTAGCCATACGCTGCATACCCGCAGTATCAGTGCCTCCGGCCGGTAGTATCTCCAGCTGAAATTTGATATTGGCTTTAGTGGCCTGCTCTTTCATATAGCTTATCATCCTATAGTCGCATATGGTGCCGCCATCCATGATCTTGATACCTACACCATCTCCCAGTTTGGTCACCATCTCTTCGGGTTTGGCGCCGGGAGTATCAAAAGCGATGGTCGTATCTATACATAAACTGAAATCAGGATTGATATGGTGGGCTGCTACGTGAGCACCTCTGGTACCGACTTCTTCCTGTACGGTGAATACGCCATAAAAGTCGTACGGTATTTCTTTTCCTTTTAGTTCCTTCAGCGTTTCGAGCAGTACGAATACAGCCACACGATTATCGATAGACTTGCTATTGACACAGTCGCCCATCTCTATCAGTTCGCTGAGGCGGGTGATAGGATTGCCGATCTCGATATATTTCACCACTTCTTCTTTTGGCAGACCGAGATCTACGAAATAATCACCGATCTGCGGCGGCTTGACACGCTCTTCGGGAGTCATGATGTGTATCGGCTTAGAGCCCATGACACCTATCACGTCTTTCTTGCCGTGAACAATGACGCGCTGTGCGGTGAGGGTCTTCGGATCGAAGCCACCTATGGTCTGTATACGCACGAAGCCATTGTCATCGATAGCCTTGACCATAAAACCGATCTCATCCATGTGGGCGGCGGCCATTACTTTCTTTTCGCTGCTCTTACCTTTTTTGACAGCTATGAGATTTCCCATATGATCAGTATAGAGTTGATCTACGGCTCCCTTCAGATCTTTGGTAATGAGTTCGCGGACTTTTTGCTCGAATCCGGATATGCCCGGCACTTCGCAGCAAGCTTTCAGTAGAGATACGTTTATTGACATGAATTTGAGGTTTATTTTGCGGGGTCAAACTTATATTAAAAAAGCTATTTAAAAGGCAAATAATACCATGAAAAAACTAATTTCATGTATCATTGTTCACCATATTCATGAATATTCTCATCATTTCAGGCAGCGTACGCACAGGGCGAAAAAGCCACGATGTAGCGGTAGAATTGCAAAAGCGGTTTATCAGTAGCGGACAGCTCGGCACTCATATTCTGGATCTGGCAGTATATAATCTGCCCGTTCTCGAAGAGAAATACGAAACCGGAGGCGATATGCCGCCCGGACTCGCAGAGATCAAACAGATGCTTGATGCAGCCGATGCCATGGTCTTTCTCTCTCCCGAATATCACGGCTCCTATTCGGGCGCTTTTAAAAATGCACTGGATTATTTCTGGAAAGAATTCGAACGCAAACCCATCGGTGTGGTAGCTGTGGCATCAGGCAGATTCGGAGGTATCAATGCCTCTACCGAAATGCAACAGCTGGTGTTGTCTCTCGGAGCATTTCCGATGCCATATAAACTACTGATCCCTACCGTGCAAAACGCATTTGATGAAAAGGGACAGATAGCCCATGATTTTCTCTCGGCTAATTTTGAAAAATTCGTCAGCGAATTTACCTGGTTTGCGGAGGCTATCACAGACAAGAAATCAAAAGACAAATAGATCTTGACCCGACTTATATATCCTTATCTATGGATATCAATACCGCATGAGGTTTTAACGGCTTTGTCTTATTAGTATCACCGGGGATATATTTTATTTGGTTAGTATGGTTGAATATCGCTGAGGCATGTCTGTGTCCGCTCAGCTGTTTCGAATAATACCATAACCCATTCATCTTTTTTACAAGCTTAGCCTGCTGACCCAGTTCATCCTGATTGATCGCTATAAGCATCGTGTCAGTCATCATCGCAAAATCTTCTTTTGATACGTTTCTGAGATCGCAGCTGGTGAGCAGCGGTGCACTGAGCATGCACCATAGAGCGAAGTGAGATCTATATTCCTCCTGTGTCATACCCTTAAACAAACCTTTGGCACTGCTTGCCTTACCCGTACCGTGATTACCTATCAGGAGCATGTCAGGATCATTCCAGTGGCCTGGTCCTGCATATTTTTCAAGACCTTTCTCTCTTCTCAATATGCTCATGACACTCATCTGCCAGGGGCTGCCATGTGCCCATGTATCAAAAATATCGGGCGTAGTGCGCCAATAGCTGCCACCCGCCTTTGCGGCCCATAGCCAGGGGTGACGTATGCCCCATTCGCAAACACTGAACACGATAGAGCGACCTGATTTTTTCAAAGCTGTGCCCATCTTAGTATATCGCTCTTCGGCTGGTTTACGGCCCCAGGGTGCGAAGCAATAGTCATATTTCAGCAGATCAATGCCCCATTCCGCATAGGTCTTTGCATCTATCTCCTCAAACTGATAACCGCCGAAACATTTGCCGCAGGTTTTATTTCCTGCACAGGAATATATGCCGAGTTTCAAACCCTTGCTGTGCATATAGTCTGAGAGATATTTCATGCCATGCGGAAACTTGGCCACATCGACCTTGGGCCTGCCGTCATCCTCGCGCGCGGATGCATGCCCGAAGTCATCGATATTGATATAAGAATAACCCAGATCACGCATGCCATTGCTCACCATTGCATCGGCCATATCGATGAGCAGTTTTTCGCTCACGTCTGAGGTGAATACATTCCAGCTGTTCCAGCCCATAGGCGGTGTGAGGCAGAGTTTATCGCCTACCACTATTTTGATCTCTTCAGTGGCCTTGCCTGATCCGTTGGTGGCGATGAGAGTCACTTGAAACTCTCCTGCGTTTTTGATATTGCCGGTTATGAACCCCGTCCGCTTATCGAGCGTCAGACCCATCGGCAAATGCTCTGCATCAAACTGAATAGGGCGCTCGCCAGTAGCAGGAATGGTAAAAAGAAAATCCGTGTTGGGATAATTGCCTATCAATTTTGCTCCGTGAAATACAGGAGGTCCTGAGAATAAACTATTATCAGATTGAGCAGATAGATTCAAAGACAAAAATGCAAAAGCTGCAAGGACTATTTTTTTCATAAAAATGTGAATGATTGATTGTTTACTATAATGCTACTTCGCTGATGATATATACCGCAGTGGCGTGAGGTTGTATTAATGTGTTCAAAGAGTTGCCGCTCTTGCTGGGCTGAATGATAAGATGCTGCGGAGATGTCGCCTTGATACCGAAATCATCCGTTTTCAAAGAATAGGGGCAACCCTTTTTACCTGTATTCAAAATGGCAACTGCATATTGTCCACCGATCATTTTTTTTGAATAAAACCAAAGACCTTTTTGTTTTTTGACCAGATGTGCCTGCTCACCCAGCCCATCCTGATTGATGGCCAGCAGCAGCGGATTGGTCATGATGTCAAGATCTGCTTTTGATACACTGCGCAGGTCGCAACTGGTGAGCAGCGGTGCATTGAGCATACACCACATCGCAAAATGCGAATAGTATTCATCCTGACTCAAGCCCTTGGATTTGCCGCCCCTGCCGGTAGCTTTGCCTGTACCGTGATTGCCCACTATGAGCATGTCAGGGTCATTCCAATGGCCGGGGCCTGCATATTTCTCCAGTCCTTTTTCCTTGCTCAGTATTTTCATTACGCCATTGTATCCCGGCTTGTCATTCCATTCATCTGCTATATCTCCGGTAGTGCGCCAGTAGCTGCCAGCGGTACCAGCTCCCCACTCCCAGGGTTTGCGTCCGCCCCATTCGCAGATACTGAATACAATAGAACGGCCGGATCTTTTCAGCGCAGTACCCATAGCTGTGTATCTGTCTATGGCATCTTTCTGTGGTGGTGCTGCGAAACAGTAATCATATTTCAGCAGGTCAATACCCCATTCGGCATAGGTCCTGGCATCTACCTCCTCGTGCTGATAGCCGCCGAACTGTTTGCCGCAGGTCATATTGCCTGCACATGAATAGATACCGAGCTTCAGACCGCGACTGTGCATATAGTCGGCCAGATATTTCATACCATGCGGAAACTTAGCTGTGTCTGCTTTGGGCCGCCCGTCTGCTTCGCGCTGCTGGGCATGCCAGAAATCATCGATATTGATATACTGATAACCCATATCGCGCATACCGTTTTTGACCATTGCATCTGCTATCTCCATCAGGAGTTTTTCGCTGATATCTGAGGTGAATACATTCCAGCTGTTCCAGCCCAGCGGCGGTGTGAGGCAGAGTTTATCGCCTATCACTATTTTGAGCTCTTCGCTTACATTGCCTATGCTATTCATAGCCACGACCCGTACTTTATATTCGCCGGGTTCTTTGACATTGCCGGTTATGATCCCTGTTTGCTTGTCTATCGTCAGTCCTTTAGGCAGGTTCTCCGCCTGAAATTCAATAGGGCGCTTGCCTATGGCAGGTAGCGTAAACAGAAAATCGGTATTAGGATAATTGCCCACTATTTTGGCACCCTGAAATGCAGGTGGCCCCGAATATAAATTGTCCGGCTGCGCTGAAATGGTCAGAGACAGAGATACTAAGGCAGCAATGAGAATCTTCTTCATATG
>CAIXBT010000264.1 GCA_903917755.1 uncultured Bacteroidota bacterium | reverse complement strand
GACGAGGCCCTGAAGGCGATCACCTGGAATCCCGCCACTTTTCTCAATATTCAGGATATGGTCGGATCTTTGGATAAAGGAAAGCTTGCCAACTTTATCATCACTTCAAAACCACTCTTCGACGACAAATGTGTGATCAATGAAAACTGGATACAGGGAAGGAAATATGAGATCAACAAACCGGAACCGAAGGACATAAGGGGAGAATATAAACTAACAACCGTTAGCAAGGGGCAAACGATAAACTATCCCTCACTCAAAGTGACAGGTGAAATAGCCACACCAAAGGGTCTGCTCGCGATCGATAGCAATAAGGTAGAAGTAAAGATCGGCTATAAAGAAAATGATATCACACTATCATTTGCTACGGACAAAAAGAAACCTAACGACCGAACGCTTCTGACAGGTAGCATAGATCAGTCCACTAAAACATGGAAAGGTAAGGGCCAGTTTCCTGATGGCGAATGGCTCGACTGGACCGCTGAGTTTATCAAAGAGATCGCAGACACATCTAAGCCACCGAAAAGAGATACTATAGATCTGAATGCTCTCAGCAAGGTCTCCTATCCTTTCAATGCTTATGGCAATGAAGAACTGCCGAAGGCTGAAAAGATCATCATCAAAAATGCTACGGTCTGGACCAATGAAAAAGAAGGCGTCTTAAAAAATGCGGATGTGATTATCAAAAGCGGGAAGATAGCAGCCGTGGGCGCCAATCTGACTTGTGCAGAGTGCAAAACAATAGATGGCGCTAATAAGAATGTCACTTCGGGTATCATAGATGAGCACAATCACATAGCCATACAGGACGGCGTGAATGAAGGTACGGAGGCGAGCAGCGCAGAGGTTCGGATAGGAGATGTGATCACCTGCGAGGATATCAATATCTATCGTCAGCTCTCTGGTGGTGTCACCGCAGCGCAGTTATTGCACGGGTCAGCCAATCCTATCGGCGGACAGTCTGCACTGATCAAATTCAGATGGGGATATGCACCGGAGAAAATGAAAATAGAAGGTGCTGACGGTTTTATCAAGTTCGCACTCGGTGAGAATGTCAAACAATCAAACTGGGGAGATAAATTTTCGATCCGTTACCCTCAGACCCGTATGGGCGTGGAGCAGACCTATGTGAACGAGTTCTCGCGTGCCGGAGAATATGAGAAAGCACTCAAAGAAAAAAAGAATGTGCGTCGCGATCTGGAGTTGGATGCATTGGTAGAGATATTGAACAAAAAGCGTTTCATCACCTGCCACAGTTATGTGCAGAGCGAGATCAACATGCTCATGCATGTGGCAGATTCATTCGGTTTCAAAGTCAACACATTCACGCATATACTCGAAGGCTACAAGGTGGCTGACAAGATGAAGGCTCACGGAGCCAATGCCTCCACATTTGGCGACTGGTGGGCATATAAATATGAGGTGATAGATGCCATACCATACAATCCGACCATCCTGACCAAAGTAGGTGTCAATACCGCCATCAATTCAGATGATGCGGAGATGGCCCGCCGTCTCAATCAGGAAGCCGCCAAGTCAGTTAAGTACGGTGGCATGTCTGAAGAGGATGCCTGGAAAATGGTGACCCTCAATCCCGCTAAGATGCTTCACCTCGATGGCCGCATGGGCAGTATCAAAGTCGGCAAGGATGCAGACATCGTGATCTGGGACAATAACCCGCTTTCTATTTATGCGAGTGTAGAGAAAACCTATGTCGATGGTATTTGCTTCTATGACAAAGAAAAAGATGCAGCCAAAAGACAAGCTATAAAACGCGAACGTGCCCGCATATCAATGAAAATGCTTGATGATAAAAAAGCAGGTGTGCCTACACAGGAAGCACCAAAGAAAAGTAACTTAGCATATAGCTGCGGCGGCAATGACTAATTTGAAAAACACAGGAAATTTAAAAACATGATAAAGAAGCTTTCAATTATTCTCTATTCTCTATTCT
>CAIXBT010000263.1 GCA_903917755.1 uncultured Bacteroidota bacterium | reverse complement strand
GCTCTTCGGTCAGCATACCGAGCGTACAGCATACCTCGAGACCGAGTGCATTGACACCTTTGACCATATCGATCACATGATCGAAATCACGGCCATCACGCACATTGCGCCATGCGGCACCCATACAGAAGCGCGTAGAACCGGCATTCTTAGCTATAAGGGCCTTGTCTATCACCTCTTCATAACCCATCAGCTTTTTCGCCTCCACACCTGTATCATATCTGGCAGCCTGCGGACAATAGGCACAGTCTTCAGAGCAGCCGCCGGTCTTGACCGATAGCAGTGTACAGACCTGCACCTCTGCCGTAGCCTGATATTCTTTATGCACGTTTGCCGCTCGAACTATCAGCTCCAATACAGGTGATTGATATATTTCTTTGACTTCTTCAAAAGTCCAGTTGTTTCTTACTTGTTGCTTCATATAGCTTATTTCGATGCAATACTAATAGAAAATGAGGGTTAATACAAAACCGTAGTCAAGTAAGACATTCTAAACAGTTCTGGCTCAGGTTCGCTCTTTCAGCCTGAGGAAATAAGATTCAAAGAACCGGTAGCTTACCGATGCCAAAATCGCAGTAATGGCAAAGAGGACGAATGGAATTATCACAACTCTGACCACTGATCCTGAGTCATTAAACCTTGGCAATAATATTCTGGAGAACAAAGGCAGTACGAAGCCCTGAAAACAATATATGCCATAGGACACCTTTCCCCAATAGCTAATGAGCTTGCTTTTGCCAATATCAAACAGGCTGTTTTCTGAACTTTGGTCAAGAATAACGCACAATGCCAATGCAGAATAGAGACAATTACTGGCTATTTTCCACCATAGAAAAGCATTTAAGGTAGGTGTGCAGACGAAGGCAACTAATGCAGCCAGATATAAGGAAAGCTTTATTCCCTTGTGAATGTTTTTAAATTGAATGATACCGTTATTAGCCAGTTTAGCTCCGATGGCCCCGATCATAAAGTCGGGCACATACGTTTCAGAGATATAATACATACTGCACTTCAGATACATCATATATTTGAGACCTATGGAGATCACTATAAATATCACAGCCAGCAAATACAGGTATTGTTTGAAGAAACGAAGTACCGCACCCCATAGAATGTAAAACTGCATCTCTACAGATAAGGACCATAGTATCGTGACAGCAAAAAGATAACTATCGCCATGATAGGCATAGAACATATTGGCCGTAAAACTAAGGACATAGCCGATCGGCGGCAGGCTGAGCTCCTGCCCTGATACCAGAGGCAAGATCGCATAACTGATCCAGACCAGCAGCAGATATAAGGGCACGATACGAAAGCCTCTTTTCAGATAAAATTTGCCCAGATCAAATGTATCAGCTGAGATCAGGATCGAGGTGATAAGGAACCCTGAAAGTGTAAAGAAGAAATCCACCCCCAGATGTCCGGCTCCTTGAAATAACCGCGCCAGGCCCTGCAGAAAGGCATTGTCTATCGGACCGGTTTTTATGTTGTAATAATGGAATAAAAACACAGCCAGCACTGCATAAAATCTCAGTGAGTCAAGGTTTTTGTAATATGGTTTAGTATTAATCAGCTTCCGTTTTTTTGATATCTGAAACAGTCTTCATTCACCTATGATCGTATGATAATTTGCAGGTATTGATACATTTTTGCAACAGCCAAATTATCAATTTATCAACCTTTAACACTTGTAAAATGATAAATAATTTGGATTATATATCGTATAATTGACTTTATGAAAGTAACTGCTGCTATTACTGCTGTGCAAGGATATGTGCCGGAATATGTTCTGACCAATGCTGAGTTGGAAAAGATGGTCGAAACCAGTGATGAGTGGATCACCAGCCGTACAGGTATCAAAGAAAGAAGAATTCTGCAAGGAGAAGGCAAAGCCACCTCTGATATGGCCGTAGAGGCGATCAAAATGCTTTTGAAAAAACGTGGTATCACTGCAGATGAACTGGATATGATCATCGTGGCGACAGTCACCCCCGATATGCTATTCCCATCTACTGCCTGTGTGATAGCTGACAAGATCGGCGCTACCAAATGCTGGGGTTACGATGTGTCTGCAGCCTGCTCCGGATTTCTTTTTTCTCTGCAAAATGCCTCTGCCTACATTCAGTCAGGTATAGCAAAAAAAATTCTGGTGGTAGGTGCTGATAAGATGTCTTCAATAGTCGATTATAAGGATAGAAATACCTGTGTCATATTCGGTGATGGATGCGGATGCGTGCTTTTGGAACCCAATGAAGAAGGACTCGGCATTCAGGATGCCTTGCTGCATATAGATGGCTCCGGTCGCTCTCATCTCAATCAGAAGGCCGGTGGCTCATTGAACCCTGCAAGTCTGGAAACCATAGAACATCGTGAACACTATATATATCAGGAAGGTAAGACCGTTTTTAAATTTGCAGTAAAGAATATGGCAGAAGTAGCTGCCGAGATCATGGAACGTAATCATCTGACCTCTGATGATGTCAACTGGCTCGTGCCTCATCAGGCTAACCTGCGTATCATCGAGGCCACACGTGAGCGAATAGGGCTGCCTGAAGATCGCGTAATGATCAACATTCAAAAGTATGGCAACACGACCAATGGAACTATACCCCTATGCCTATGGGAGTGGGAAAGCCAACTGAAGAAAGGTGACAATCTGATCCTTGCTGCTTTTGGTGGTGGATTCACCTGGGGAGCGTTATATTTGAAATGGGCTTATTAAAATAAGTATATCATATGGGTTTGATATCTGATCTCAAAGAACTTTCAGCATGGATCATCGGCATTACGAGCCTTTGCATCCTGCTGGTGGTAGTGTATTTCAGAGTCAAAAAAGACAAAGTCAAGACTTAATCTTAGTATAATGGCCATCACTGCCCGACAAATCTTAGAATCTGCTCCGCATCGCTTTCGTCCCGAAAAGGCGAATGATCTTCATCTCGTCTTTCACTTTATCATCAGCGGCGATGAGAATTTCAAATTCACCCTGATCGTTGATCACGGAGCCTGCGAACTGATCGAGGCACTGAATGGCACGCCAAGCTGTGTAGTGACGACTACGGCCAAAACCTATATCGAGCTGGAGACAGGACAAGCCAATCCTCAAATGGCTCTGATGCTGGGCAAGATCAAAGTGAGCAACATATCTGAAATGATGAAGTTCGCTAAATGTTTCAGACGCTTTGATCCGCAAATTTTGTTGGAAAAGAAAAATGCGCCTCTAAGCCAAACCAATCAGGGATCAATGATGCGAAATAAGCGTACCGGCCCGCTGGAAGGTGTCCGCATTGTCGATTTCACAAGACTGCTTCCGGGCCCCTTAGCGACCATGATGCTCGCAGATATGGGTGCCGATGTCATTAAAGTAGAAGATCCGGATTCTCCCGACTATATACGCGGATTCGAACCTATGATAGAAGGTACCTCTGCTTTTTACTATGCCCTCAATCGAAACAAACGAAGCCTGGCTATCAATTCGCTGTCCAAAGAAGGAAAGGCCGTCATCATAGACCTTATCAAACACTCAGATGTACTGATCGAACAATATCGTCCGGGCGTGATGAAAAAATTCGGTCTGGATCACGAAACCCTCAGGACCATCAATCCAAGACTCATCTATGTATCGATCACAGGCTACGGACAGGATTCATCTATGTCTCAGGCTGCCGGTCATGATATCAACTATATAGCCATAGCAGGCGCACTAGGCATCACGATAGATGACGATCTTGAACCTGTCATTCCCGGCTTTCAGCTGGCCGATATTGCAGGAGGTTCATACATGACCATCAATGCCGTAACTGCAGCTCTCTACAAACGAGAGAAAACTAACACCGGGGACTATATCGACATAGCCATGACCGACAGTGTGCTGCCTTTTTTAGCGCTACCATTTGCGGAATATCAGGCCAATAGCAATAGGCGCAAAGGAAAGTTTCAGCTATCAGGCAGTCAGGCCAACTACAACACTTATAAGTGTAATGATGGGAAATTTCTGGCACTTGGATCTTTGGAACCGAAATTCTGGAATAGTGTTTGCGACAAGCTCGGCAAGCCTCAATGGAAAGAAAAAATAATAGGAGACCCTGCTACTCAGAATGAGATAAAGAAAGAATTACAACATATATTTCTTCAAAAATCGCGCAGTGAATGGCTGACTTTTTTTAGTGAAGAAGATATCTGCCTCACCCCTGTCAATGACATGAGCGAGATCGGCTCTGACGCCTATCTGAACGAAAGGAAATTATTCATTGATTTCGAACTGGGAGGCAAACAGATAAAAACAATAGCTCAACCCATCAAGTTTGAAAGCGGTTCTGACCCCAATAACTGGATCGCACCAAAACTGGGAGAAGATACATACGCGATACTGAAAGAACTTGATCTGACTAATGAAAAGATCAGAGAACTTATCACTCAAAACATAGTCAAAACGGCATGAGAAATAATATCTTTTTTCTGACTATGATCACCTTTATCTGCATTAGTTCCTATGCCGGAGATTTGGATCGTGCGTTTAAATACATCAATACCGGCGATTATGATAAAGCGCTCCAAAATATAAGAGAAGAACTGAATGACGACAATAAAAATGTAGCTGCCAATTACGCTATGGCCAAGCTGTATTCATCCAGGGACTTTAAAAAATACAACATTGACTCCGCCACTATATACATAAACAAGTCCTTTGCAGCCATGCCTCTCAAACCGGATGATAAGCTGACAAAAAAATATTTGAAATTCGGAGTACGAGATTTTACCATCAAAGAATTATTTGATGAGATCAATAAGATAGCCTTTGAAAAAGCTGCATCAGTCAATAGTTTTGAATCATTCGATCATTTTCTCATCTATTCAAAAGACTCTGCCCTGAACCTAACCGCCACAGACAAAAGAGACGAGATCAGATATGAGGAACTCAAAATAAGAGAGGAGATACAACCCTTGAAGGAATTTCTCAACAACTATCCCCGCTCAAAAAAGTTCAATGCTGCAAATGATCTGTATGAAAAAATCCTATATGCAGAAATGACCAAACCCAATACCTATCAGTCATTCAAAGAGTATCTGGACAAATTTCCCACCGGACCATATGCTAAAGATGCCCAATCCCAATACGACCAAAGGCTCTATGACTCATACCTGAAAAAGAATAAAGTGGAGGACTATGTGGAATTTGAAAAAAACTTTCCAAAGAATCCATTTATAGCGGCAGTGCAGGATAGTATCTACACATTAAGCACCAAAGAGCATAAGGCAGCAGACTATAATTCTTTTATAAAAGCCTATTCGTCCAACCGGAATATCATGAATGCATGGAATAAACTGTTTGATCTCTATACACAAAACGGAAGTGATTCCGATTACATCTTCTTTCAAAAGATATACCCTTCCAACCCGCTCAAAGAGCGCCTTCAGCAGGAGCTATATCTATCTAAGCTACCCCTTGCACCATTTAAGTCGAACGAAAAGTACGGTTATGTCAATACTGCGACTCAGGTCCTGACCATCGAGCCTCAGTTTGCTGAAGCATCTGACTTCAGCAACGGTTTGGCATCTGTAGCCTTGAAACCTTGTGGTGATACTTGTTACTATTCATATATTGATAAGACCGGCAAAGTGGTTTTCGAAAGAACATTCACCAATGCAGGTGATTTTGACAAAGGAAAAGCCATAGTCGCCATTAGTTATTGCGATGGTGATCCCTGTGAATATGGCATCATCAACCGCAGAGGCGAATTCGTTGTGAATCCGGTCTATATTGAAATACAGCCCGCTACAGAAGGTCTCTTTGCCGCTCACAATGCTAAGGGTTTTGGATTCATAGATGAAACGGGCAAATCCATCGTTCCTTTCAGCTATCAGGAAGTAACACCTTTCAGCGAAGGCACAGCTGCTGTTAAGAAAGACTCCTTATGGATATTCATAGACAGAACTGGTCAGAAACTATTCCCACAGAGTTTCAAAAACATTTCTGCATTTACTTCGGGCCTGGCAGCAGTGTCTGCCAACGACTCGACCTATGGCTATATAGACAAAACCGGTAGCTGGCTGATCGACCCTACATTTGAATTTGCTGAACCATTCGAGGGAGATACGGCCATTGTCACTATCAAAGAAAAGAACAAGAAGAGTAAAGAATATGGACTAAGCCTGCGATACAAAATTGATAAGTCCGGGAAAAGCTGTTATAAGCTGATCAATCCTAATGCCGCTGTGGTCAAAAAACAGGATAACAAAAAGAAGAAAAAGAAATAGGGTTCGATCTAAATTACTACAACCATCCTTTCCTTTCCGCTCATATCTTTTCTGATAGCTGCATTCCGACCTGAACTTGTAAATATCTCCGCTACTTCTTTTGCACGGTATTCACTCACTTCCAGATATATCCTACCATTGGGATTTAATATTTGCGAAGCAATCTCTGCAATGCGCTTATAAAACAGTAAGGGATCCCCACTGAATAATGCCAGATGCGGTTCATATATCAGCACATTTTCATTCATCTTTTCCTTCTCATCCAAGCCTATATATGGCGGATTGCTAACAATGATATCAAATCTCTGGTCAGGGGCATTTTTTAGAATATCTAATTGCAGAAATGTGACATCCGTCTCATTCATCAGGGCATTCTCCCGGGCCACAACCAATGCATCCTCGCTGATATCAATACTTGTCACAGACACAGCAGGTAGGTTCTTCTTCAGTGATATGGGAATGCAGCCGCTGCCTGTGCCGATGTCGAGTACTCTGGCTTTAGGGTCTTTGATCTCCGAGATGATCATTTCTACCAGTTCCTCAGTTTCAGGGCGTGGTATCAAAACGGCTGGAGATACGTTAAACTTCAATCCAAAGAACTCCGCATAACCCAAGATATACTGCACCGGTTCATACTTCAAAAGCCTTTGCAAATACTCATCCAAAAGCGACTCCTGATGAGTAGTGAGGACCATAAAGCGTTCCATAGATAGCTTGGGACCTTTGACATGCAGCACTTCTTCCAGCACCCATAGTGTGATGGCTCGCGCCTCTGCCTGATCGCATATCTCACCGAGTGCTTTGAGATATTCGGCTTG
>CAIXBT010000262.1 GCA_903917755.1 uncultured Bacteroidota bacterium | reverse complement strand
TTATTGCAACTGTTTACCAAGCCGGTAGAAGACAGGCCTACGGTTTTCTACGAGATCATACAGCGCGCCGGTGCTAAGTCTTTCGGCAAGGGTAACTTCAAAGCGCTCTTTGAATCGATAGAGCGGGAGCAGGACCTAAGAGGTAACCTCTAAATAGTGAATAGATAATAGAGAATAGTGAATAATTAGTAATGAATGTCAGGTAGATTTTTTTCCTATTTTCCTATTATTGCAAGGTGAGTATCCTAAAACAACTACAGGTAGACAAGTCATGGACGCTGTTTCTCGACAGGGATGGTGTGATCAATCTTCATTTTCCTAAGGACTATGTGAAGGACTGGAATGAGTTCTACTTTCTCGAAGGAGTAATAGATGCGATCGTGAAACTGTCAGATGTATTTGGCAAGATCATCGTCGTGACCAATCAGCAGGGCGTAGCCAAAGGCAAGATGACTGAAGACATGCTTCGTATCATCCACATCAATATGCTGAGCGAGATAGAAGCGGCAGGAGGGAGGATAGATTCGATATATGCGGCCACCGTGCTGGCAGACAAAGACCCCGAGGGTATTCGCAAGCCGCGTATAGGCATGGCCATGCAGGCACAGAGAGATTTTCCGGAGATTGATTTTGCTAAGTCCATCATAGTCGGAGACTCGCTCACCGATATGCAATTTGGCAGGAATGCAGGTATGTTTACAGTGCTTGTCTCTGATAAGGAAAGTTCAGATGCAGTAGAGAGCCTGCTGGTAGATTTCAAACTGCATAGATTGAGTGATCTGAATTAAGACAGATCCTAACCCAAATTATTCTCACGATTGAAATCTTGCGCTATGTTGTGATCAGCACTTATTTATAATTAGCGCGATAGAAACGTATGTAGTTGTTTATCTTTTTAGAACTGATCAGTGTGGAATAGTTGAGCATGGAGATAGAACCGATGAAATACTGATCTGCATTTATGCCAGGCATTATTTCATTTAGTTTGGCTGTGATGGCTGTGAGATATGCCTGTGCGGCATCTTTGTTTTTGAAGCTCTTGATCATAAACAGCTTATTATCCTTGTCGAGCAGGGTAGACTTTGTGCTTAGTTTATCTGCTGCAAATCCGGCACTATTAAAGTTGTCGATCTTGGCACTCATGGAATAACTATAAGCGGCGGGATCTAAGAAATAGATGATGATATTGTGAGGTGCATTGTCGCTTTTGCCATAGACATCAGTGAGGGTATCCGTATCAAATGCTGGCCTTGCAGCTGCAATAACAGCGGACTTTGGAGCAACTACAGTATCTTTTGCCGCAGGTTTTTGACTGGTCTGAGGTTTCTTGGCTATAGTGTCTTTGGCAGCAGGTTTCACGGCCGGTTTGACCACAGGTTTGACTGCTTTCTTAGCAGTATCTTTTGCTGCAGTTTTGGGTTTAGTGAGGGAACTCTTAGTTGTAGTATCTTTAGCAGTTGTAGCACTTGGAGCTGATGTCGAATCAGAAGTTTTGTCCAAAGGTTTATTTATGGTCGTAGTGTTTTTGTTCTTAGCTGCTTTTTCAGCTTTGATGATGCTATCGAGTCTTTCGGTTCTGCTGAGCGGTTTATATGGTTTAGTTCCGGCTTTTGTGGTGGTATCTTTTGGAGCTGAAGCAGCAGCTTTGGCTGCGGCCATTGATTTAAGGACCTCATTTTGTGCATTTGTTTTGGCCTGAGCTTTTTTAGCTGCCTCCAGTTTGTCGAGGAATGCCGCCCTGCCTGCTGTATCCATATCAGGCACCGCAGAAACAACCGGAACAGGGATGGAACCGATTATAGCTCCAGTAGAATCCTTAGGCAGCTTGCTGATATCTACTTGAGGCAGTTTAGAGCGATTGAGGATGGTAAGCCATGATTGAGCCTGATCCTTCTCTGGTGTACCGGGATATTTAGCTATGACCCTATTGAGCGCTTCCACATAGTCGCCCAGACGATTTTCTTTAGCCAGAGACATGGCATTGAGCAGATCAAACTTGGCCTTCATTTTATTTTCTTTGAACTGTGCATCCACATCGCGGCATTTCTGCTCGGCAGAAGCATAGAGGCCTGATGAGTAGTCGCTGTATGCGGATTCATAATAGAAGGAAAGCGAATTCTCTTTCTTCTTGACCTCGGCCAGATAGTTAGGGTCCTTGATGTATTTAGCAATGGTGCTGTTAGGATAATTGGTCAGGATCTGCTCTTTATAATAGTCCGATTTGTTATTGTTCTTGGCTCTCTGATGCAGTAGATATAACTGATAGAAAGATTCCAATTCCAGTTTGTTTTTTGGGAAGCGCTTATTCATTTCCTCATACGCTACGATGGCCTTATGGTAACTCTGCAGATCATCTTTGTATACCGTACCCATAGCGTAGTATGCTTCGATGAGTTTATTGTTGGACTTTTCCATTTTCTCAGGTGTGAGAGGCAGTCCTGCTAATAGTTTTTCTTCGTCACTGCCTTTTGCAACGTTAGCTGTATCCTTGGCATTTTGTTTTGCTTCGGCAGAGTCTATTTCATCAGTATTTTCGGCTATTGTGGCACTCTTATCTTTTCTACGCCAGTTTTCTTCCAGTTTTCTATTGCCCCATTTTTTGATAAAGTCGTTATAGCCATTGCTTCGGGATGTTACGTTGTAATAATAGAACGAAGTGGCGGCATCATTAGTGCCGCTGCCCGGAGTAATAGGTTTGATGAAGTCGGTGTTGGCCGATTTAGCTCTATCTTTTTCTGCCTGCTTCTCATCTGCCTGTTTCTGTTTGGCATCGATCAGTTTTTTCAGAAACTTCATTCTGTCGGCTTCAGACATATTGGCTATACGCTGAAGGCTATCTTCAGCAATAATGATATTGATCTGAGTAACGAGCTTGCCCAGTACCTTGTCTCTCGACTGAATGGCATCGTATGCAGAATCAGTCTTTGACATATTCTGCAGGGTACTGTCATATAGAAATTTTGAAGTCACATAATATTCTTCTTCGTAGTCCATTCGTGCCAGCTGAAGATAGGATGCCGCTTTCTGATCTGCATTCTTAGTAGACGTGGCTATGGATTTATGAAAATCCTTACGGGCATCTGCACGGTTGTTTTCACCCAACACTATCTCACCGAGTTCGTAGTAGATCTGATCCAGATAGTCTTTGTACTTACCATCTTTAGACATGGCTACGAGCAGTTTCTTGATCTCGTCAGAAGAGCCTGACTTCTTGCCGAGTTTAGCCCTTTTGATCTTGGCATAAAACTCCATTTCGTAGCTTGGCTTATTGCTCAACACCTGTTTGTAGTAATCAGAAGCTTTGGCATAGTCACCTTTCATCTCATATATCTGGGCCAGGATGAAGATCGGTCTGATGCGCTCGCTCTTCTTCTTGGTCATTGTTATGAATTTCTCAAGCGGCTTGACAGCATCGTTATAATTTTTCTGATTCAAAAAATTTTCGGCATCGGTCAGCTCTACATATTTGTCAAGATTGGTATAGAATTTATCGTCTGACCTCATGAGCTGGATCACGGCAGATGCTTCGGTATATTTATTCTGAGCTGAATAGGTTTTGGCCAGCCAAACCAGAGCCTCGGCGCGAGCAGGCTCGTGTATGAACAATGTGTATGACGGGCGCTGATCTATTTTATTGAGCACCAGATTACCTTTGTCGTCCAGTACCTGCTCGAATTTTGGTTTTACTGCGGGCTTCTTTTTTACGGTAGGTTTGGCCACCTTGCCCATTTTCTTCATTTCTTTCACATAGTCCACGCCATTCTTATATTCGGTGGTGGTATATTTAAAGAAAGCAAATGCTTTGTCATAATTACCTTTGATGAAGTTAGCCTTGCCCATCATCAGAAAGTCATCATCAGCCCAGTTGCTGACCTTATGTACCTGCACAGACAGGGTGAGTCGTTTTGTGATCTCGTCAAGGTCGCTGGTCACGCTGGTTGCTTCTTTGGGATTGGAATAGGTGAAGAGGGGTAGTACACTCTTATAATTATCCTTGTGGGTTTTGTCCATTGTCAGGTAAACCCCTTTCAGTTTTTCATTGGCATTAAAATATGCGTTGTAATGGCCGGTGATATCATGGTAAACCATGGTAGCCAAAGGGGCATGGTTAGTGGTAGAGCAACCTGCCATCAGTAGAAAAATGCAAAATGCTGCAAATATTAATAACTTCGTAAAACGCAATTTTTTAAATCTTTAATTATGAGCCCGCCCAAAAAAGGCTGGCTGACCAGAGCAATAACTGTAAAAGAACAAATTTATTTTATTTTGACCGAAAAATCTAAAGTTTAGACCTTAGATATGTGGCAATAGACACGTGATACTGATACTTTCACCTGTCATTATCACTTTGTCCTTAAAAAGAAGCATTTTAATCACATGTCTGATCGCATCAAAACACGCAGAGATAGTACACTGAGGAACAGATTCCGCTTTGTAGTGCTCAATGATGAAACCTTTGAGGAGAAGTTCTCGCTCACACTGACCCGTATGAATGTATGGATATTCGTCAGCACCATAGCTGTGGTACTCATTATGCTGACAGCCAGTGCTATCATATACACCCCTTTGAAATACTTCATACCCGGATTTGGAGATTATAACTACCGCGGTCAGATAGTGGCGCTGACATTCAGGACTGACTCTCTGGAGAATGCTCTTGAGCAGCGTGCTCTCTGGCTGGATGATATCAGCAATGTGGTAAACGGCAAGATAGACACCGCCAAAAAAAATAACCCCAAAGGTGCCGCAAACCGCTCAGACACAGCCCATATCAGCCAGCCGACCGATGAGGAGAAACAGTTGCGTAAGGACGTGGATGAAGAGGAAAGCTATGCGCTGAGCTATAAAATGGACAAGAAGGAAGGGGTGAAGGCACAACTCAACGAATTTCACTTTTTTCCACCGGTGGGAGGATATATCACCGACGAATATGACCCTCAGAAGGAACACTACGGCATAGATATAGCTGCCCCTTCAGATGCACCGGTCAAGGCAACCCTAGACGGGACGGTAGTTTCAGCTGGGTGGAACTCTGAGACGGGCTATGTGATTGCTATCCAGCATAAGGATAACATAATAAGCATATATAAGCATAATGCTAAAATATTCAGAAATGTTGGTAACTTTGTAAAAGCGGGTGACGTAATAGCCACGGTCGGGAGTACCGGTGAGCTGAGTACCGGGCCACATCTTCACTTTGAGATCTGGCATAGCGGTATCAGTCTGAACCCCAGGGATTATGTGATTTTTAACTAAAAAACGCACAGAAAAAATGTCAATATTCGGAAAAAAAGAAACGACTGCTGTATCTAATCCAAAGGCTATGAACCAATTGGGGCAGGGCACTGTGATAGACGGCGAGATAAACTCTGATGCCGACATCAGGATAGACGGCACTGTCAAAGGCAATGTGATATCAAAAGGTAAGATCGTACTCGGTTCTACCGGCCTGATAGATGGTGATATACGCTCTGAGAATGCATACCTCGAAGGCCGTGTGAATGGCAAAGTAGAGGTGGCAGACCTGCTGATACTCAGTAAAACTTCATTTGTGAATGGTGATATCATGATCAAAAAGCTGGTGGTCGAAGAGGGTGCCAAATTCAATGGTAAATGTACTATGGGTGTGCAGGTGAACCGTCAGCAGACAGAAACCAATGCTACAGTTTCTTCCAATACTAACAACGTCCGCCCGATAGCCAAGGCGATCTGAGCCCTCCCCAAAAGGGAGGGAAGAAATACATCTAGGCTATTTTGTATTGAAATTTTCTAATGTCTCAAATCTAACATCTCAAGTCTGAATTCACCAGTCTGAGTTGTTGTATTCATCTATAGCAGCTTTGACGCTGCCTGCTTCGAGCAATAATTTTTTCGACCTTTTTTCATCCAGACCTGTAGCTGTGGCCACCATCTGCGTACCGCGCTCTATCAGTTTGTCATTGCTGAGCTGCATATTCACCATACGGTTGCCCTGCACACGGCCTATTTTGATCATCACAGATGTCGAGATCATATTGAGTACGAGCTTCTGTGCAGTACCTGCCTTCATACGTGTGCTACCGGTCACAAACTCAGGACCCACCACCACTTCTATCGGGTAGTCAGAATGGGCGGCTATGGCTGAGCCGTCATTGCAGACTATGCAGCCTGTGCCGATATGATGCTCGCGGCATTTCGCCAATGCACCAACCACATAGGGAGTGCTGCCCGATGCCGCGATACCGATCACGAAATCCTTCGTCGAAATGTCATGCGCCTGAAGGTCTTTCCATCCCTGCTCCGTATCATCTTCGGCGAACTCGACGGCCTGTCTGATGGCACCGTCGCCGCCTGCTATCAGCCCCAGCACCAGGCCCTGCGGCACGCCATAGGTAGGCGGGCATTCGGAAGCATCTACCACACCCAGCCTGCCGCTGGTGCCGGCACCGATATAGAACAGCCTGCCACCGGCCAGAAGCCGGTCTGCGATCACATGCACCACTTTCTCAATGGCCGGAATGGCGGCTGCCACGGCTAATGGCACCTTGCGGTCTTCCTGATTGATACTGTCGAGCAGGGCCCGCGTGGACATCTGGTCGAGGTCCTGATAGAGTGATTCTGATTCTGTGGTACGCATATTGAACAAAATAAGATAAATGGATAAAATCACCAATTCATTTATACATATAAATAATCCTAATTTTCCACTATTGGGCTCTTTTTTCAAAAAAAATTAAGATTTTTATTTTTAGCATTTTACATATAAAATTATCTATTATGCAAATTAATTTCATGTATAAGTGAAAATTTTAACGATCCTGTCAGGATACTTTTAAGCCACCCTGATTCGGACTTTGTGTAATAAATGCAAATTTAGCAAATATACGTCAATTTGGCAAGAGGGAATTTTGGGCATTTATGGGAAGCGCTTGTTTAGCGCGAGTGTTTTTCATCAACCTGCATACAGGTCTCGGTTGTTGGTGATGCTTCGCATAAACACTGAAAATATCTTTCAAGAAACCTTTCTTAATTATTTGTGTTTCATTATTTTGGGTCAATAAACCAAATCCATATGAAGAAACATTTCCTATTATTCATTTTGCTTGCCTCCGTTTGGTTTGCGAATGCACAGACCTATTCTGTAGGTGTGCAGACTATCACTTATACCGACTCCTCGCGCAGCAATAGGTCCATTCCTGTAGAGATACATTACCCCGCCACATCGACCGGCAGCAACACCCCTTTTGCTAACGACAGTTTCCCTTTTGTAGTATTCGGGCACGGTTTTGTGATGACGGCTAGCTGTTATTATCCTTTTTCAGATTCACTGGCTCAGCGCGGATATATTTTTGCTTTTCCGACCACCGAGAGCAGTTTCTCTCCTATCCATGCAGATTTTGCGACGGACCTTATTTACGTTTATCATAAACTCATCAGCGAAAGAAATAACCCATCCTCTCCAGTCTATCATCATGTGGTGGCCAAAGGCGCTATAGCGGGTCACTCTATGGGAGGTGGATGCACGGTGCTCTCTGCTCAATACAGCAATCCGGCAGAGTGCTATTTTACTTTTGCGGAAGCTACGACCAGTCCGTCTTCTATCACTGCGGCACCGTCTATGACCAAGCCTTATCTGAGTTTTTCCGGTTCTTATGATTGCATAGCGCCCTATACTACCAATCAGCTGCCGACCTACGACTCATCGGGATCTCCCTGCAAATATCTGATAGAGGTCACGGGCGCTTCGCACTGCCAGTGGGGTGTGAGCAATACCGAATGCAACCTTGGCGAAACGGTGAGTGCCTGCGCCAACCCGCCTCTGTCGCAGACAGCACAGATCAATACCGGATTGGCCTATTTGCAGCCCTATCTTGATCATTACCTGAAAGGGGAAGCAAGTTCACTTGTGTCTTTTGATAGTGTGTATACCGCAGATGCTACAAGCACCAAAACCAAAAGCTGTGGCGTGCAGCCAAACGGCATCAGCAGTGTGTCCCGGGCTGGGATCAGCATTTATCCCAATCCTGCTAATGACATGGTATACATTCAAGCCGGAAATAAAATAAATGAACTGCGCCTGACGGATTATACAGGAAAAGTAGTGCAGCAAAAAAATGTGGATGCAGAAACTGTGAATGTGAATGTTTCGGGCCTCAGTGCAGGTATTTATGTGATAGAAATAACCATGAGCGATGGACAGAGGCTAACGGATAAAATAAGTAAGCGATAATTATTTTACCATACCAAAAAATAGCTAAAACTTCGTTCAATGTCGAAGGTTGGACGATTTACCACCTCTAACTCCTCCTAAAATAGGAGGAGAACTAATGCACAATACTTGCGGCTGTTGGCTCTCCTCCTTCGATAAGGAGGAGCAGGGAGGTGGTTGGACAAGGCAGAACCATACTAAAGACATTGATAGTATTAATTTAAATCTTCCGAACAATATGGTCACAAGCAGGCTCCTAGAAAGCTCGCTCACTCTATCTCGTACTGTAGTTTGATCAGATTCGCATAGAGGCCATTGTGGACATTCAGCAGAGATTCATGATCTCCCTGTTCTACTATTTTGCCTTTGTTGATGACCAGTATCTTATCTGCCTGGCGAATGGTAGAGAGCCTGTGTGCGATGATAAAGGTGGTCCTGCCCTGCATGAGTTTATCCAGTGCATCTTTGACCAGTTTTTCAGATTCGGAATCCAGCGCAGATGTGGCCTCGTCGAGTATCAGGATCTTAGGGTCGCGGAGTATGGCACGGGCTATTGCTACACGCTGTTTCTGCCCGCCAGATAGTTTCAGTCCGCGCTCACCCACCATCGTGTCGAGCTTCTCCGGGAATGAATCAATAAAATCCCAGGCATTGGCCTTTTTTGCCGCTTCTATGATCTCCGCATCTGTCGCGGTGGTTTTGCCGTAGGCTATATTTTCTCTGATAGAACCACCGAAGAGGATCACCTCCTGCGGCACCATGCCGATATTTTTGCGGAGGGCTGTGAGGTTGTAGGTTTTGATGCTTTTGCCATCTATCAGGATGTCGCCATTCTGAAAAGGGTAAAATCCGCTGAGGAGTTTGATGATGGTAGACTTGCCCGAGCCGCTGGGGCCCACGAGGGCTACTTTCTCGCCGCTATTGACAGCGAAGCTCAGGCCGCTGAAGATCGTGATGTCATTTCGTGTAGGATAGCTGAATGCGACCTGATCGAAAACGATATTTCCGGTCACCGGTGTGTGAAGTGCCTCGTCTGCTATCGATACTTCAGATATCTCATCGAGTATCTCATTGATGCGCTCTGATGCGCCGATGGTCTTTTGGATCACGGTATAGCTTTCGCTCAGCCCTGCCAGCGAACTGCCGATGAAAATGGTCAATAGGAAAAACTCTATCAGGTGGCCGATATCTATATGGTGCAGGGCTACTTCATTCAGGCCCACATATACGATGAACACCACCGCACCGAACATCGAAAAAATGATAAAGGACACGAATGCCGCTCTGTACTTGGCCGCAAACATTCCGATGGCCGCCACAGAGTCGTTGATGATCGAATAGCGTCTGGTCTCATAGGCCTCATTGGTATATGCCTTCACTATATCCGTACTGTGAAATGTCTCCTCTACGATGGTCATCGACTCGGCCAGCTTGTCCTGTGCCCTGCGGCTGATCTTGCGGATATATCTGCCGAAGATCACTGCAGATAATATCAGAATCGGAAGCAATGCGAGTATGATAAGCGTGAGTTTGACAGATACGGTGAGCAGTATCGGCACGCAAACTATCGGAAGCACTAACTGCCTGACGAAAAATGCCAGTTGATTGGTCAGCGCATCCTGCAGCTGCGAGACATCGGCAGATATTCGGGAGGTGAGATTGCCCACGCGATTTTCTTCAAAAAACTGTATCGGCAGCGTGATGATCCGCTCATACAAAGCGATGCGAATAGCGGCCATCGATTTTTGCCCCACATATTCGAATAGATATATCCTGAAAAATGACAGCACCGCCATGACCAGTAGTACTAGGCCCAGCAAAAGGCCTATATGCTTGAGTTTTTCGGGATTGTCAGGAGGGTTGATCTTGTCGATCTGCCGGGTGATGGTAGTGAGCTTATCTGCCGCAGGATGATCCGAACGTATCTCTTTGGTGATGTTATCAATAGCCGCTTTGGATGGTACGGCAGCATTGACCAGATCGCCGAAACCACCGGGTATCACGGCTACCACTCCCGATGAAATGACAAGACAGATCATGCCGACTATAAAGTGCCATTTATAGGGAAGGATGAACCGGTATATCCTGAGTGAATGGAATATGCTATTGGGTGAAAGGGGCTTTTTCTTTTCTACTTCTATATCAGCCATAATTGGGGCCAGATTGGTTTTGGTGCGCAAAAATACTCTAATTGAAGACGAAACATAACCTGAAAGATTTTGTTTTAGATTTTTTGCAAGATCTATCTGCGCCTCATTATCCTAAAGAGGATTACGATCAGGCCGATTGTCAGAGAGAATAACAGAAGAAAATAATACCAGTTTCGGGAAATGAATAAGGCGGTATCAATGTGTTTGATCTCATAGGAAAGATCAAGGGGATATTTTTCTTTTTGCAACAATTCGAAATGGCTCTTAGCGGCGGGCAGGTCGCCGATCTTTTTGTAACACATGCCGAGGTAATATATGGCATCGAGAAAGTAAGCATGGCAGGTGTCGGTATAGCAGGTGTCCCAGATGCCGCTGGCTGTCTTGAGATCTATAGATGCAGTGTCGATGGCATTGAGATGATAGTAGGAGAGCCCCTTGTTGTAATAACTCTGCGGATGCAGATGATTGATAGCTATAGCTTTTTTGAAAAATGAAATGGCCTGCTGATAAGCTCCGGCCTGATAGTGGCAGATGCCTATGTTGTTCAGTATGTCAGCATTGACAGACAGGTCTGCACGTGCAGCGGAATAATCGCGCAGGGCATCGTTATATTTTTTCAAAAGAACGTATTCATCTGCCCGATGTATCAGCGCATCTGTATTGGCAGGGTCGACCTTCAGGCATTTGTTGAATCGCTCCAGCGCCTCATCCTGTTTTTTCTGATCGCGAAGGATGATGCCCGACAGCAGCAGTGCATTGACATCTGAGGGAGTGCGGGTCAGGATCCTTTCACATACTGCCAGTGCCGAATCTGCTCTCTGGATCCGATAATCAGAAATGGCAAGCAGCTCCAGATAGGAGGCATGATCCGGGGCAAACAGTAGTGCCCTTTGAGCGAAGGATGCAGCACTGTCGAAATTGTTTCGTGCATAATATATCTGCGCCAGTGTGTAGAGAGCGGTGTCATTATATGGCTGAATGGTGCATAGTATCTGCCAGTAGCTGAGCGCCGAATCGATCTGGTCTTTGGCAGTATAGGCCTCGGCCAGCTGCCTGATGAAAGTGGAGTTTTCGGGCTTCTGGAAATGTTTGGCAGTCAGGGTGGAAATAGCTGCATCCCTCTGTGCCGAATCCATGTCAAAGTAGAGATTTTGAATCTCATATTTAGTATGAGCGGCAGAGCTGCCACACAGCACAAAGAAGAGCAGTGTCAATAATATTATCCTGTCAGAGATATTTTTCAATAGAAAGTAAGGTCATGTTTCAAAGCAATGTAGCAAAAAAAAAATTAGCACCCTCATGCGAGCCTAAAAATTGAAACAAGAGAAGACAAAAGAGCTGTGTGATGCACATGAAAATATTAAAGTATCTTAGCACAAAAAAGGGATGGCGGGATTTTCTGAAGACAAGGTGAAACAAACCTATTTTCTCCTCACACTGACGCTGCTGGGATGTTTTCTTACTTACCTTCTCAGAGATTATATCAGTTCGGTGCTGGGAGCCACTACCATCTATATCCTGCTCAGGCGGCCTTTATACTATCTGACCGAAGAGCGCAAATGGCCGAAGATTGGCACGGTGGCATTGCTGATGCTGTTCTCATTTTTTGTTCTGATATTACCCATCGGTCTCATATCAGTCATGCTCTCCTCCAAGGCGCAGTATATGGTGCAGCATTATGCGGAGTTTCTTCAGATATTAAAGAACTGGAATGCCGAGACATCAGGGCGGTTCGGTGTGGACCTGCTGTCAGACGATACCATCCGCAAGGTGACTGCTGCCGGTGCCAATACGATCCCGGCTGTGCTGTCGGCCACTGTCAGTTCGCTGTCACAACTGATCATCATGTTCCTGCTGCTCTACTTTATCATGAAAGATGGCCACAGGGTGGAACAATGGATACTCGATCACTCACCTTTTCAACCTGAAAATACGGCTCTGCTCGCCCACGCGCTCAAAGCACAAACGCTCTCCAATGCGATCGGTATGGCAGTGCTGGGAGTATCGCAGGCATTCTTTTCCGGCATCGGATATTGGATGTTTGGTATGGACGAACCTTTCTTCTGGGCAGTGATAACGGGTTTCGCAGGGATCTTGCCGGTGGTAGGTACCACTATCATCTGGATACCGGTGACCATCTATATGTATTTCGCCGGAGGGCCGCACTGGCATGCGATAGGCCTGGGAATATACTGTGCACTCGTGCTCACCAATGTCGACAATGTGGTACGGTTCTCACTGATGAAAAGGCTCGGCGATACTCATCCGCTCATCATTTTTTTTGGGATCATAATAGGGGTGAACCTGTTCGGATTTTGGGGGCTGATCTTCGGGCCGCTGCTGATCTCCTATTTTGTGATCCTGCTGGAGATCTATCAGAAAGAATATCTGCCGGCTGCCTCTGAAAGCAAAAAATAGAACTTAAAGTATACGATTCAAAAGCAAATTTAGTGAGCAGGAGGCTACCAATGACCTGCAAGATTTGGTGAAAATGCTAGCAAAGATACCTACCTCTGCGAAAAGCATAACTGGCTGGAAGCCGCCAGGTGTGGAAATATAATTTGGATATTACACAATACTAATTAATTTAATTGTCAAATTCAGGCATCAGATGAAAGCCGTAAATCACAAAAACGACAACATTGTTGGTCGCCTGACCTACAATCAATCAGGACAATATTGATATCAAATAAAACCAACGACCATGACAGACCTCAATGGCAAAACAATTTTATTCTCCGGAGTATTCGAAGGTCATGACCGAGTCGAGCTGGAGCCAAGCTCCTCTCCGGTGTGACCAAAAATCTCAACTACCTCGTGGCAGGTGAAAAGATGGGCCCATCCAAACGGGAGAAAGCCGCCGAACTCGGCGTGCCCGTGATCTCGCTCGCTGACTTTCTCGCGATGGTCGGCAGCGGTACCATAGAGAAGATTGACTACCGCAAGATATTCGGCGATGGCAGCCGCAAGTCCTGCATACTCGGTGAGGTAGATACATTCGGTACCGTGTGCCGGAAAAAAGTAGTCGATATCAATGTCGATCCTGCTGCTGATGCAGCGCTGCTCAAAGAGCATAAGCTGGAGCTGGCAGAGAGCGTGGCGGAGTTTTACTCACAGATCAAAGCGATCGATCTGAGATGGGAGACCGATGAGGATCATCCGCCGGTACTGAAACCACTGGACGGAGATTCCCGCGTCTATATCAGCGGTCAGATCAATGTGCGCTCTCTGCAGGAGATGATCGAAGGACCCGATGGCAACGGATGGGAGGATATCCTGTGGTTTGATGATGGTGAGCCGCGGTATGCTACTTATTGGAAGCAGTTTCTGGTCTTTGATCAGTCTATAGCGGAGTGCTTCACGCTGCTGCGCAAAAACAAAGGCAAGATCGAAGACCGCATTTATTTTTTCTACGGCGATCCGGATGAGAAACCTAAAGACATGAATATGGGTGTGCAGGAATATCTCGATCTCGCCTATCGCGTCAAAGGTAGCGCAGGGTGGCAGTATATACTGATGGATAGGGATGAACCGCACTGGAATGAGAAAACGCAGCACTATCTGCCGCAGTTATTTCCCAATATCAAATTTGACTTCAAGGGTTTTCCGAAGGTGAAGAAATGATTGATAGTTAAAATTCAAACATAAATTGCCCCTCACCATCGGACTGTATTATGATAGACTTTTCGAAGGGAGACTACCGCTGGATATGGCCTTCACACAGTTTGTGACCGGCCGACTTTGCCCAATAAGATTCTAAGAGTAAGACGCTCAGAATTTCTTCACATTAATTCTTCATAAAGGTAGAACGGAAGCTGCCATTGTTTGTTCTCACCTCGATCAGATACAGACCGGCATTCAGTGGCGCGATAGATATCAATGCAGAAGAACCAAATTCGGCTACTTTCTGCCCTTCGGTATTGTAGATCGTACTCTTCTCTATTTTGTCACTGCTGCTCACCTGCAGTGCGAGTGAAGTACTGGCAGGATTAGGATAGATAGAGATACCTTTATTAGCAGGAATGTTGGTTATACCCGTAGCTGCTGATTTGCTGGTCACGTTGATCCCAGACATAGGGCCACCACCTGTTTTATTAGCATAGAAAGCCGAATCGCAGAAGCTGGAGGCGCATCCGTTAGCCGAGTAGACGGTCAGGCAGATGGTATAGTATCCCGGCACGGCATAATTATGGGTGGGATATTGCAGCGTAGAGGTATCGCCATCGCCGAAAGCCCACAGATAGCTCAGGCCTGAGCCTCTGGAACAATCGACAGCAGTATATGATCCGGCAGTAGAGTCAGGCAGTACATAGAAATATGCCTGACAGACATTGTTGCCTGCATTGTTGGCATAGCTAAGTACATAGTTTACCGTATCAATGCAGCCGGTAGAGTCTGTGACCACCACGAAACCGCTATAAGTACCCGTGCTGCCGATGGTAAAAGTAGGATCAGGCAGGGTAGAGAAAGTGCCGTTTGGCAGGTCCCAGTTATAAGTGAATGGCGGCACACCTGTATTGATGGTAGATAGCGTGAAGAGCTTATCTACATTGGTGCTGGTGAAATAAGCCGAGCACGGAGAACTATATCCGCGCGGATAAACAGAATCGATGGTAGTATAGCTGCAGCTATGCGCGCTGTCAGATACTGTGAGAACTATAGTATAAGCAGAATTCGCTCCATTCAGGTAGCTATGGTTCACCACCTGGCCCTGACCACCGCTACCATCGCCAAAAGACCATGTGAAGGTGGCAGTCGCAGAGAAAGTCCCCACAGCCGTGAATGTAAAGATGTCCGTCCCGCCGCTGGTGATACTGTCAGTATAACTTATGGTTGCTGTACAGGATTGAGCATTGCTATAAAAGCCTAAACCCAATATAAAGAGCAAAATTGTAATACCTCTTCTCATTTTCTGTTGTTTATGTTTCCAAAGATAAGGTTTGCAATAGAATAAAGAAATCTGATAATATCAGGAGCAGGGCAATTAAGTCAGTATTCTCCAATCTATTTTTTACTATATTTGCGCAGCCTTTATCAAATGAAGCCTCGCATAATACTTGACAGCCATAAGTTCTCCCTGACCATAGACAGGCTTTGTCATCAATTAATAGAACAGCACAAGGATTTTTCAGCATCATGTATCATCGGAGTACAGCCGCGCGGAGTATTTCTCGCGGAGCGAATTCATAGGCGCCTGCAGAGCATCCTTAAAACTAAGGACATAGCCTACGGCAAGCTGGACATCACCCTGTATCGCGATGATTTCAGGCAGAAAGGCAAACCTATGACCACTAATGAAACGGATATTAAATTTTCTCTGGAGGGCAAAAATATAGTGCTGATAGACGATGTGCTCTATACCGGTCGCACCATCAGGTCTGCACTGGATGCACTGCTAGATTTCGGCAGGCCCAATGATGTGGAGCTGCTCGTGCTGATAGACCGCAGGCTGCAGCGCCACCTGCCTATTCAGGCTAAATATGTGGGCAAGGTCATTGACTCTATCACCACAGAGAAAGTAAAAGTAGAATGGGCCGAAACCGACGGACAGGACAAAGTTTGGATACTTTCAGAACAATGAAGAATTGACAATTAATAATGGAAATAGATAAACACATGAGTTCTGTAAAAACATTGTCAATTATCAATTATCAATTATCAATTACAAGCAAATGAGCGCACTAAGTCAGAAACACCTTATCGCAATAAAGGATCTTCAGAAATCTGACATTGAACTTATTTTTCAGACAGCAGACACATTCAAAGAGGTTCTTCAGCGACCTATCAAAAAAGTCCCTTCCCTGCGCGACATCACGATAGCTAATTTGTTTTTTGAAGATTCAACACGTACGCGTATCTCATTCGAACTGGCAGAAAAAAGACTGTCAGCCGATACGATCAATTTCTCTGCCTCAGGCTCATCTGTCAAGAAAGGTGAAACACTGCTCGATACGGTCAATAATATCCTTGCGATGAAAGTGGATATGGTGGTCATGCGCCACTCCTCCAGCGGAGCGCAGAGTTTTCTGTCACGCCATATCAAGGCCAACATCATCAATGCAGGCGATGGCACACATGAGCACCCTACTCAGGGCCTGCTGGATGGCTACTCTGTGCGGGAGAAGTTCGGCGACCTCAAAGGACTCAACTATCTGATCATAGGCGATATCAAACATTCACGAGTGGCAGGTTCCGACATCCCGCTCATGCACAAAATGGGCGCTAAGGTCAAGGTCTGCGGCCCGCCTACACTCATACCCAAGCATATCGAAGAACTGGGTGTGACCTATGAACCCAATCTCAAAAAAGCATTGGAATGGTGTGATGTGGCCAACGTACTTCGCATTCAGCTGGAGCGTATGGATATCAAATTCATACCGTCGCTGCGTGAATATTCGCTCTTCTATGGCGTCAATAAAGAACTGCTGGACTCTATCAGTAGAAAGATTGTGATCATGCACCCGGGCCCTATCAATCGCGGTGTGGAACTCAACTCTGATGTGGCAGACTCAAAGCAATCCATCATTCTACAGCAGGTCGAGAACGGAGTCGCTATACGCATGGCTGCACTCTATCTATTAGCCGACAGAGGATAATATTTTTGCATTTGCCGGACTTCCTGCCTTCGGACTTTCGGACTATTCGCTCATTTTCATATCTTAGCGAGCTTTTCAAAAAAACGAGAATGCTATCATTTCTCACATATATCATAGTCGGGCTCATAGGCCTGATGATGGGTACGGTCTACAAACGTTCCTTCTCCAATGTGGAGATGCTGCGTATCAGCCCGTACAAGATCGCGCGCCTGTTCAGTATTATGGTACTGGTCGGAGCCATCATCTGCGGCTATCTGAGTTATAAAGCTGTGGCGGCTTTCACCGCGCAGGATGCCATGCCTGATGATAAGGCACAGATATTTCAGGATTATCAATCCATGCTCGTTTACTTCCTCAATCTCGGGTTTATTCTGATGATGGTCTTTTCAAACCTCCATTCATTTGCTTCTAAAAAGATCAGTTGGTTTTTTTACCTCCAGACCTTCGGTATATATGCGGCGTTTGCTGTGATCGACAACTTCTTTCTGCAGGATACATTCTTTCACTTCAAAAAGATGAACCAGTTATGGCAGGGCGAATTCTCTTTCGCCAATATTCTGGGCTATTTCAGTCTTGTGATATCCGCGGCACTCACCGTATTCAATGCCTACATGACCTATTGGGGGTTGATGAAATAATTGCCCTTTGTGGAAACTGACTGAGCTGTGCATCTAAGATGTTATATTCAATTTTAATTGTAAATTTCAAAATTGAATGCAGCTAGATCTCATTCTTTAATTTCAGTAAAACGTAAATCATGAAAGTCCCTTCCATCATCTTTCTATTATTGCTTGGCAATATATGCATGGCACAAAATAGCCTGCCTGTCAAAAAAATAAGCATCTTCAAAAACAATACTGCTATGGTGGTCAAAGAGGGAACCGCAGCCCTCAAATCCGGCAAGGCCTCAATACCGATACCCGGCCACACGGTCTATGGAACATTCTTTCTTGGCACTCCCAAAGAAAACCCCATCAAGAATATGGCGGTGGTAAATGATACGCTCAAAAAACCACAAAAAGCTTTAGCCGTATGGCAACTCATAGCTGCCAATGTCGGCAAGGCTGCCACGATCAGTTTCGCACCGGGCCAGAAGCTGGACAAATCACTAACAGGAAAGATCATTTCATACAGTCTGCAGACGGGGCTGATACAGGTCAGGCAAGATAATGGCAAGGTTGCGTCCATAGCTTCTACCGATGTGTATGAAGTGGAGTTTTCTGAAGAAAGTAATTCTTTCTTTATGGCTGACAGCATTCAGCGCAGCCTGGTGCTCACTCCGCAGACTGCCGCTGAGAGTATTTCTCTCGAAGAGATCTATATGCAGACAGGAGTCAACTGGATGCCTTCTTATTTTCTGAAACTGAAAGATGATAAAACCGCGAGGCTCGAAATGAAAGCCACAATAGAAAATTTTTCGGAGGGGATAAACGATGCGGAGACAGAACTGATAGTAGGCTCACCACAGATGACCAACAGCAGCAAACCTGACCCCATCACTTACGACTACCAGACAATGGATGCAGGGCCTGTATCGAATGAATATTATTATGCCAACTCAGTGCAAACTAAAGGAAACTATGCGTTTAAAGCTGCGGAAAAAGATGAGTCTCCGGCTTTTGAATCGACTTTCGCTACAAACGGCGAGAAGAACGGTGATATGTATATTTATAAGATCGGCAAAATAAGTATCGGCAAAAACTCAAAGGCCATCTATCCGATATTTGCGGGGAATATAGAATACAAAGACAAATACGAAGGCACGATCTACGACAAAACCAATTATGCCGGTACCCGCTCTGCTGACAATGAAGAAACTCCTTTTGATGTGTATCATTCTATAGAGATAAAAAACAGCGCCTCTGTGCCTCTGACCACTGCACCTATCACACTGGTGAATGAGAAAGAACAATTTCTCGCACAGGACGTCCTCAACTATACGCCGGTGGGCGCTCCGTCCACTATCAGATTATCCAAGGCGGTAGATATCATTATGAAAAATGCAGAAGAAGAATCAACACGCACGGATAATGCAAAAAAGATAGGCAAGCAGATGTACTCATCCATCAAACTGAAAGGAAGGATCAGTTTAGAGAATTTCCAGAATAAGGAAGTGACAGTATGTGCTACCAAGGAAATAAACGGAGATGTATCGCTGGCATCTGACAGTGGACGCATTATCAAACATAAAGGAGCAGCCAGACTCAATCCATATACGCAGATCAAATGGGATGTAAAAATGGCACCCAATGAAAAGAAAACAGTGACCTACGAGTATGAAGTTTTCTTCACTCCATAAATTGCAACATATTCAAATCAGAATCTCAAATCCTAAATCAATATTCGAATGCAACATCTCGCCTCGCTTGATTACATTGTTTTTGTCATTTATTTTATCACCGTAGCCGGATATGGTCTATGGGTTTATCAAAGAAAAAAATCAGCCAACGCAGATTCGAAGGACTACTTTCTCGCAGAGGGGTCGCTGACATGGTGGGCTATCGGAGCGTCACTGATCGCATCAAATATTTCCGCAGAACAGTTTATCGGTATGAGCGGATCGGGTTTTAAAATGGGTCTGGCCATTGCCTCATACGAATGGATGGCAGCGGCTACACTCATCATCGTAGCGGTGTTTTTCATGCCTGTATATTTGAAAAATAAGATCTACACCATGCCGCAATTTCTTCACAAGAGATACAATGGCACCGTAGCGATGATCATGGCTATCTTCTGGTTGCTGCTATATGTGGTGGTCAATCTCACGTCTATTCTTTTTCTCGGTGCGCTGGCAGTGAGCAGTATCTCCGGCCTGCCTTTTGATGCCTGTATGTTCGGTCTTGCATTGTTTGCAGTGGTCATCACACTGGGTGGTATGAAAGTGATAGGCTATACTGATATCATTCAGGTATTCTTTTTGATTTTAGGTGGACTGGTCACGACCTATATCGCATTGAATCTTGTTTCAGAAAAATTTGGTGGTACCGGCACCATGAATGGTTTCAGTCAGATGATGTCACATGCAGGAGATCATTTTTATATGATATTCAAACGCGACAATCCGAGTTATCTCGATCTGCCGGGTCTCACCGTGCTGATAGGTGGCCTCTGGATAGCCAACCTCAACTATTGGGGCTGCAATCAATA
>CAIXBT010000261.1 GCA_903917755.1 uncultured Bacteroidota bacterium | reverse complement strand
TGTATGAATCACCATTTAAGTGTTCCAACATTAACTCGCGATCAAGAAGGTATATTCCTTGATATGCCTGAGGTAGATTAATAAAACCTAGATCTTGCCTTAACTTAACTCTGGGCAATCCATAAATAAAATATTGATTCGCACAGTCAGAGCTATACCAATCTGGGTCATCTATTTTATTCTCTACACGCAAAAATGATGGGATGAGTCCGAATGGTTTTAGCAAATCACGGCTTTCCAACCAATACGCCATATTTACCCGGGTAATTAAAGTGTCATCCTCTAGATACATAAAATGAGTAAAGGATTGATCTTTAAGTAGGCCCTCAAAAACTGGAAAGTGTGCCCAAGTAAGCAATAAAGGATGGCCTAAGGTATTCGGTCTAAAAATTTGGTAACCAAAACCTTTACCGGTAATGGCAGACTCAATTTGGGCTAACTCTTCAATTTTTGATGTATTTGTAACGGCAGTAACAAAAACTTCTGACGCTAACTCTTTGAAAGAGTTGCTAATTTTATCCAAATAGCCGAGCCGATCCTTATCAAAGTGACAGCAAACTGCTATGGCCAATTTTCTAGGTAGTAGTTCCTTAGCTTCCATAATTACCAAATAATTTTTCTTTATTATTCTCATTTACAGCAATAGCAGTTGCAGCAAATGCGATAAAAAATATAGTTGCTTCAAAATATTGTTTATAGCAAATTTCGGCTATTAATCCGAATGGAATCAATGTCAAGCAGTAGGTTGCTACTACCAGATTTATTTCGCCACCTCTTTTAATCCCGAAATAAATAATAAACATAAGAGCTGAGAATAATAAACCCAAGCCAGGCAATCCAAAACCTAAACCGAAATCGATCCATCCGCTATGCACTTGGCCAGTGTGCTCATGATATATTTGCGATTCATCTTGTAGCCCATTAAAAGATTTATTAATAGAGCCATACCCTAAAGGATATTGGCCAATTAATCGGATCCCAACAACCGCATAAGCTACTCGGGAATATGTATTGAGCGCTGCGGGGTTGCCTGAAGCATTTAATGGTGCAACTACCGTGCCCTCTCTAGATTGCCACTGCCGATTTTTATCAATGTCGGCTGAAACCTTGACATCCTGAAAAAGTGAATCCCAGCCTTTAGCCGCTGTTGAATGATGCACTTGCCATGCTAAAAAAAATAATCCAGTAATTAATGGCAACAAAAACAAAGATATCTTTTTAAATTGTCTCGAATTAAAAACAACGCTGGCGCCAATAGTCATGGTTAAGAGGGCACATAACCCTAAAGTAATAGCGACGCCATTTTTTGTACTGGAAACTATGGCAGATACTAAAACTAGAACAATTCCTAGAAAATACAAACCAACCTGATAAAGGGAGTATTTCACTTTATTCAAAAAAAGCAAATAAATAATCTCAGCAATTGCTAAAGAAGCTGCTAATGCTCCAAAGTATGCGGTTTCAATTTTTGCGTACACAAAGAATATAGAAGAATCAAAGGGAAGAATGACTCCCTTCTGTACGCAGAGATATAAGTATGCTGAAAGGTTTATAAAAGGCACAAAAAATAGGCTGATATAAAAATATTTCCGCAGATTAGGATTCTTTGAGAGTGCAATTCCAAGGCCAATCGCGGTGATTGTGCCTGCCAATGTCCTCATCCATAATCCGCGAATTTCACTAAGCTCTAGAGTTGGGTTGAGCGAGAAAAAAACATAATG
>CAIXBT010000260.1 GCA_903917755.1 uncultured Bacteroidota bacterium | reverse complement strand
CCTTAGTGTATCCAAGCATATTGCATAATGCATAATTGGCTTCAAGCAGGATTCGATAAGCTTATCGAATCCTGCTTGAAGCCAATTATGCATTATGCAATATGCTTGGATACACTAAGGCTGAGTTCTTACATCTATCTATTGAAGACATAGCAGTCCTAGACGATCCGGAAGCACGAACAGCCCAAAGGATACGTAACGAATCAGGACATTATGAGGGGATACTCAAATTTAAACGTAAAGATGGTACTCAGTTTAATGCCGAAGTAACTTCGGTCATTTATACCGATGAGAATGGAGAAACCCGATCATACGCCAGCATTCGTGACATTACTGAAAAACGGAAGGCCGAACAGCAATTGCGTGATAGTGAAAAACGTTTCAGGGCGCTGATCGAAAACAATAAAGATGTGATCATCCTCTCTGCCTCTGATGGTTCAATGGTCTATGCCAGCCCATCTGTCAATGGGTTGCTGGGTTACCTGCCGGAAGAACTATTGAGTACCTCTGCACTGGAACTAATGCATCCTGATGAGGTACAAAATAATATCGGCCATCTGACATGGGTGGTCGAAAACCCCAGCAAGTCTATATTCAAGGTACAGCGACTACGTCATAAGGATGGCAGTTGGCGTTGGATAGAAGCTACCTCGACCAGTCAGCTGAATGATCCTGCCGTGAATGCTATAGTATCAAACCTACGTGATGTAAGTGAACGAATGATAGCAGAACAGGAAATGGAGAAGCTCAATCAATCTCTGGAGCGAAAGGTAAACGAACGTACCATACAACTTCAGGAGGCCAACAAAGCACTGGAATCATTCTCTTATATGGCAGCACATGACCTGCAGTCTCCACTCAGGATACAGGCTGGTTATGCCCATATCCTCACTGAAGAGTATGCAGACAGACTCGGCAAAGACGGCATCGAAGTGGTAGAAGCCATCGTTCAAAACACCAGACATATGAAAAAACTGGTCACTGATCTGCTCGATTTTTCCCGCATTAGCCATTTGGTCTTATCTAAACAACAGACCCAACTGGATAAAATGGTGCGCGAGGTCACAGATCATCTGCTACTCAAAGGAAATAGCGCTCATGCAGAAATAACGATCTCAGAACTAGGGGATCTGCTTTGTGACCATAGCCTTGTGAAGCAGGTTTGGATAAACCTGATCTCTAATGCCCTGAAATATTCTGCCAGAAAAGACAAGCCCACTATCGAAATCGGATCATTCATACAGGAAGGTGCAAAGATATTTTATGTAAAGGATAATGGTGCCGGTTTCAATCAGCAATATGCTCATAAACTCTTCGCCGTTTTCCAAAGACTTCATAGCAGTTCTGATTTCGAAGGCACTGGCGTGGGCCTTGCTATCGTAAATAATATTATAGTACGCCACAATGGTCGGATCTGGGCTGAAGGAGAAATAGATAAGGGGGCAACCTTCTATTTTACCATACCTGAATAGAGATATTGTTTTACCTTCATTTGATATGAAGCCACCGTTTTACTTTTGCCTTTTTATCCTCTGTACACTATCATCCTGCACCTATTATTGCGGTCCTAATTTACTGGTCAGACATTTTAAGGTCAGCCCTCCTACCATCCCCGCAGTTTATGACTATGGTACATCATTTTCTAGCGATGTCGACTATGATATACATGATCCGATCATTGAGCACTATGCCACCATGCCCATACCTGATGGCAGAGTAGCCGGTCAGACAGATGCTATCAGGAGGGTGATGGCCAAACTGGTTCAAAAACGAGAGGTCCCGGAGGTCAATGCATTTCTGATGACATTAAAACAGTGGGACGATCATGGCACTACTTCTGCACTTCACCCCAGCGGAGATTATGATTTCACAGAGATCACATTCTGTTCTTTACTCTATCTTTTTGGCGATAGACCTGAGCTGCTCTATCCTCAGACACGCGAACATATCCTGCAATATCTGATCACTAACTCAGGCGCTAAGACGTCTCTGCGTATGCCGGGATTCAAATGGCTGATGCGTGAGACTGAAAACCATATCCTGATGGGCGAGGTATCTCGCTACCTGAAAAACCAATGGATTCATGAGCATGGCGATACGTCTATTGCTTATGACAATCATAAAAACGGTATAGAAGCATGGATGCTCAATCACCTCGATGAAAAGTTTCGCGGCGGATTTTATGAATTTAATTCTGATCCCTATTCGGGCTATTCGATGCAGGCTATTCTTACACTGTTCTCGTTTACGCATGCAGACACTGTCAGACATGCAGCCAATAAGCTTTTGAATGAAGTGATGTATGAATACTCACTTAGCAGTATCAATGAGAGCAGGTACACAGCTTTTCGCAGGCAGTTTCACCGTTCGGGCGAACTACCTTTTGATGGTGACCCTGTCAGCTCCATAGTGCGCGTATTGGTCTCACGCAAAACGGGTGAAAAATTCAATGTCCGAGCCAAGCAGCATGGTCTTATCACATTGTTGCTGCATTACAGGTTGAATGATACATTGACCGGCTTGCTGACCGGCACCCGAAAGAATTACTTTGCGCTGCTGGGGCATGGACGAATGGGCGCTCCCGAGATATACAACGGAGGAAATGGTTATGTGCTGAGTGCGGGAGGCATGCAGCGGGGCTTTACGTCACAACTGGGAGTCAGGCCAGAGATGCTTCTGCTCAATGACCATGTCGGCAACCGCGATAGTTGCTTTTACCTCTGCGCTAAAGGCAACATGCATCATTGGAATAATACTGGTGTGTATAAGAATTTTGCCTGTACTGGTCAGCCTGTGCACATACCACCGCAATATAAACCCGTGATGGAAGAAGAAGGCTGGCAATTGTATCATGATCCATCAGGAGTACTGAGCATCTTTACATACTCTGCGAAAGGTGTGGGGCTTTTGTTTGTATCGGACGATCACAGGCAGAAAGATGAGCAGGCACTGGAGGGATTACTCACTTCAAATGCGAAGATGAACTTGAAAAAGCAATTTATAATTCCAGGGCTGGGCCTTGTTTCATATGATCTACATAGTCCTAAAAATAAATGGATGATAAGATCTTTCAACGGTCAAAAGGTCGACAGAAAAATTGATAAATGGCAGCGGATGAATATTACCAGATGATCATTTTCCCATGTTTCTTTTTCTCATTTCACATTTCTCCCACATCTGAGTGAAATGTTCTGCAGAACTCATGAAGACATTTTTCTCCTGAGATGTCATTCCAGCCAGCGACCAGCTGTGTACATAGTCGGGTAGCAGACCATAGTGTGCCATGCCATCGATATTAATGTCCCAGGTTCTGTTTCCTGTAGTGCATCGCGTGAATGTGCTGTCGTATACGACCATTATACTTGTATCACGCTGAGGCAATGGTGAGAAACCGCCCGCATCTATACCGATAGCGACATGCGAATAGCCCATGATCTGGGCGACCTTATGATAATGGTATACAAAATCACTGGCATTATTACCATGCCCCAGACCCACCATACCACCTACCTTTTTGATCTGAGCATATTGTTTTAATGTCCTGCCTGCCTCGTTGCCCGCATCTCCTCTGAGGAAATTATGTCCGCTATTCACCGGATAGTCACTCTCGGTTGCCATATCGAGTACTTCGTTCGCCATCTTCTCGCTCATGTGGTCTATATCGATCAGAAAACCCTTTTTCATCATATACTTCACAGCGAATCTACCCCGGTCCGTAAGACCAAGGGAATTGCGGTGACCAAAGCCGGGTATGGTATCCCAGAAAGAATAATTCCCCTTCCTGCCAGGGTTAATATCTTTTGGTAATAATAAAGGCATGAACATTTTGGCAATAGGATTCAACCCTATCATTGGGTTCTCCAGATGAAAGGCAATGCCGCTCTCTTTGGTACTGATCTGTTCGGGCACAAACTCCGATCCCGTTACGAATTTATTCGCCACATTAAGTGTGGGAATGAAAATAGCGGAGCCACCAAAGACAGTATTGTTCAGGTGAACAGGAAAGATATACCGGAGGCCAAGATCCCATAGTTTGTCCAGTTCGGCCTGTATCTGTTCATTAGTTGGGTTGGGATTGAATGTGGCTTTGTAATGGTCAGCAGGAGAATAAAAATTACCGATGTTGTCCATTTCGCTGCCGAGTATCACCGCCAGTTTTCCATTGGCCACGATACGTCTCACATCCTGCGGTGTCAGCGCGATCTCCATAAAGGTAGAATGGGCTACAAGGTCTTTGATACCCTGTATGCAGTTTAGCATGACCTGCTCATCGTCCTGCGGGCCGGTGGTCTTGGCGGCAGAGGCTATACAATGGCTGCTCACTGCGAGTGCCACCATGACATTAAGGCCGCCCTTGTGCGCCCGTTCTATCCAGTCCACCCACATCTGCAGGTGCAGTATCGAGCACCAGCTGGGCCAGGTCACGAAATCAGGATAGCCGACCTTTCCATCCTTCCATGTTTTGCTGTTTTGTCCTTCAGTTTGCTCAACGAGTTTAGCACGAAGCAGGTTCTTGCTGTGATCAGCTTTGCAGTTGCCTAAAGCGACAGAGATATCACCATACGGACAGCCATAAAACAATTCAGTACCATATGCCAGATCGCCGCGCGGATGAGCATGCATATCCACGAAGCCGGTCATAGTAGGGCCTGTGCTATCAACCCCTTGAGCATAAAGTCCCGATACGACCAAAGTGCTTAATGCTATGACAACACAGTATTTTAAAAATAGTCTCATGCTCATTTTAGTTTTACATCTTCACTTCTATTATCAGCTCCTCGATCTTCTCCTTAGGTGTTTTGATCAGGGTCATTCCTGTTTTATCATCATAGTTCCAGTCGATCGCTTTGCCGTTCATCTTTACTTGGGCAGGTTTGTCAGAAGCAATGATCCGTATCTCGTAGCATCGTTCAGTGACTTGCGAAGGGAAGGTCTTGCCATCGGGTTGTATCTTGAAATTCACAGCACCATCTGCTTTCTGATAGTTGAATTGTGTAAAGGAGCAGATATCTTTCCTATAGTTCTCATTGTTGCCCTCGTCTTCATAGAGTTTGAATGAAGCTCCGGCATCAGAAGAGTAGACTGTCAGGATCAGCGTGTCAAGCACACTTCCTGTGATCCTGAGTTTTGGTGTTTGTGTCGGGATGATACTGCCGGCCCTGACATAGATCGGTACCTCGTCGAGTGTATAGTAGCCGGTCACCTCTTTGCCGCCGCTGATCATTTTACCATCACGGAAATCATACCAGTTACCTTCCGGCAGCCATACAGCCTGACTGATCTTTTCAAAGCCATTCATCGGGCGGGAGATAGGAGAAATGATCAAGTCATTGCCGAAATAATACTGGTGCTCCTGATGATAGCATTGATTGAGGTCAGGATATTCATAGTACATCGGGTGTACGATAGAGATAGCCGAATCGTAAGCATATCGTGCCATCGAGTAAATATATGGCAACAGCGCATAGCGATCCTGCAGTGCTTTACGCATAGCTTTCAGATTAGGCTCAGGATATTTATAGATACGTCTGTCTATCTCCGGGTCATTGGTGGCATGCGTGCGAAATATCGGACTGAATGCGCCCCATTCGACCCAGCGGGTGAAGAGTTCTGCATCCTTTTTTTCTTCGATGCTGCCACCCCAGTGCCCACCTATATCATGGCTCCAATATCCGAAGCCCACATTGGCACCTGTAGCGGTAAACTCGGGTTGATAGTCCAAACCTTCCCAGCTGATCTTATAGTCGCCGGAGAATCCGATCTCATAGCGATGATTGCCGAGGCCACCCCAGCGGTGAAATATCAATGGCCGTTTGCCCTCACGCTGCATGTCGCTGAAGTGTACATAGTTGAGATAGAAAGTTGGATTGACACCTTTGATCTTAGTGCCGCCCCACTGCTGCCAGTCCAGCCACCAGAAATCGACTCCTGCCTTTTCGTAAGGGTGAAGCAGAACATCAAAATAGTTTTGCGCAAATTTTTTATTGATGATATCAAATTTGATCCTCTTGTGCCCGGTGGGATTCATGCCCATTGCTTTGGCAAATGCAGGATATGCCTCTTCATGTTGCTGAACTCCACTGGCAGGGTGGAGGTTCATGCAGGTCTGTAGTCTTTGGGTATCTGTCCATGCGAGAAATTCTCTGTAGTCAGGAAAGTATTTTTTCTCCCAGGTGAAACCCGTCCAGCCATCAGGCCTCGGTACATATTTCATGAAGATCTCAGGGCTTGACTTGCCTGTCAGGTGCCAGTCCATATCGATCACGAGTACATCCAGCGGTATATTATTGCGCTGGTATTCTGCTGCTATTTCTTTGAACTGTGCTTCGGTATATGCCCAATAGCGGGAGTACCAGACACCAAATGCAAATTTCGGAGGTAGAGATATTTTGCCGGCTATCTGCGTGAAATCAAACAATGCAGCTTTGTAGTCGCTGCCATATCCGAAAAAGTAAAGATCCTGAACACTACCGCCTTTGCGCGCCTGTACCCATGCCCAATCTGAATTGTCAAAAAGGGGGCGCTCGGAATCGTCTATCAGTGTCCATCCGCTACGCGAGAGCATACCGTCTTCGAGTATGACACCCGGCGATCCGTCATCATTGTATTTGCCATGTGCACCATCGAGTGTACGGGTGGCTCCCTTGAGATTAAGGGTATCAGTCATGCCCGGCCTCCAGATGAATTTATGGCGCTGGTCACGATATTCAACGATGAGATTATTTTCATTGAAGCTGCCTGTACTCTTGTATTTTAAAGTACAATATTGGGTTTTTATGGTCAGCCATCCACTAGCTTCTGATGTTGTAAATGAAGGTGCAGGCAGATTGCGATTGACAAAGGTCAAAGTGGCCTGATCTGTGAAAGTACAATCATTAGAGTACTCCATGCGTATGACATGATCTGTGAGTATAGTAAATCGTGCATTTCCTGACCGAACCACAGACTGCGGGTTTGCGACCGGGTCATAGGATTGCGAAAAAATAAGCTGGGAAACCAGAATAAGCGTCAGAAAACAAAATGATCTTTTTTGAATTAACATAAATGGGTGTTGATAGTTTAGGATCAGTGTATGCTATATTTTATCAATCGAATGGTTTTATGCTGCGGTATCCAAGGCATAATATCGCATGTAGCTTCAATGATACCGATATCGGCGGCTATGTAAATGGTCTGATGTATATACAGGTCAGGTACAGATTGAACGCGTACTATATTATACACGCTGTCGTAGGTTGTGCCAAGCACTGTGCGATTCAGATTCACAGCATTGACAGAGACTGAGTCACCATAATATCGCGTATGCCATTTGGAGCCCTGAGAGAGAGGAAAAAGCAATGTCAGGTCAGAGAACAAACCATTGCCGGATGGCTGATACATGACACTATCGCCGGAGAGCACGATCAGCCCGCTGTCTACCACAGTTCCGGAAATAACAGTGGTGGTAGTATAATAGATCGGGCCACCATTCAGGGTATAGCTGCCGGTTATACTAAAAAGAGCTGTGTCTGTCACATTATTGATGCTATCAAAAACCTGATAGGTCCAGTTATCACCACTTTTGAGAGGGTATGAAGACAGATCAACATAACTATTTGTGTCATGTTTATGACATGCTGAAATAATGATCAGCAGGGCAGGTATAAATCTCAGGATAGATCTCATACTTTGTATTTTTTAGATCAAGCTTTCACCGAAATCAGAAAATCTTTTATATCACTATAGGACTTCAAGGCCTGAGCATCCACAAATGGCAAACTGAAAAATCCATGTACAAGGCCCGGATACTCCTGATATTTTACAGCATTCCTGCCATTCTCCAGCTGCTTGTAATATTTATAACCATCATCGAGCAGCGGGTCTAACTCTGCTGTGAGAATGAATGCAGGAGCCAAGCCAGCAAAGTCCGTTTCATAGCAAGGAGATACTGCAGGGACACATTGGTCTTCCGGGCGAGGTGTATATTGTTTCTGAAACCAGAACATCGTTTCCTTTGTCAGCAAATAACCTTCTCCATTTCTATCTATTGATGGGTTATTCAGCTTGCCATCCACCCAAGGATAGATCAGCACCTGAGCACTGAGCCTTACATTTTCTTTTTTGCAGCGATGCGCCATACAGGCAGACAGATTGCCGCCTGCACTGTCTCCGGCTACCACCAGGTCGAGGGGATCGCCGCCATAGTTGCTGATGCTTTTCACTACCCATTTGATAGCAGTGAATGCATCTTCATGCGCTACCGGAAATGTAAACTCAGGAGCCAGACGGTAATTCACAGATACCACGATACAATTATTCATTTTGCAAAGGCGCCGGCATATGTGGTCATGCGAATTGAGACCATATAATACAAACCCTCCGCCATGATAATATATGATCACTCGCTGACCGACCTCATTACTGTTTTGATAGATGCGAAGAGGAACACCATCAGCATTGACATCTGTCACCTTTGCAACCGGAATTTCCCTGTCAAAGAGCAGAGCTCCCAACCATGCAGCAGTTTCTGATTTTTTCCGCAGAGACTTTATATCTGTGCCTTCGCCATCTATCGGTTTGCGAAGATTGGTAAAGAGCAATACAAGTTTTAATTTCCAATTCATAATAAGTTTGAAGGTAAGTAAATAGACCTAAGAAATCAATAATTCCATTAATTGTTATATTAGTGGTTCAACGACCCCTTTCTTATTCAAAAACCAATACCATGTCAATAGCAAATAGCGTCAAAACACAGATGAAGGACATTTTCGAAGAATACGATCCGCATTGTCAGGTAATAAAGATCAAAGAAGAAAAAATATCGAAATTATTCAGCATACACTACCATACTGACTGGGCATTTGACTACGCCGAAACCTGCGGATCATTCCCCATCTTTCACATTCTGAGCCAGCCCGAATATGCCTATAGAGTAACTATGATCACTGTAACCGGTGAAGATGAAGGAGTGAACGGGACTCAGGATTGGAATATAAAAAGCCTATTAGACAACGATGCCATTTTCGACAATCTGGAGACGGTCATATTTCCACTGAATGATACAGAGAATCATCACCGCAGACTGCTGACATATGATGATAGCTACGATGAAAATAACGGGCTTGGTCTTCTTCTGAACAAATGCCCGAATCTGAAAAAGCTTGTGTCACCATCAGCACCGGGGCCTTTGTTCTTTGATAGAAAGGAGCATGGCCTCACAGAGTTGGTGTTGCAGTCAGGATATGACAATCAAAATTTCATAGCAAGCCTAAGCCGGTCCGATTGTTTCACAAGCCTCTCCACCCTGTCATTCAGAGATTTTGCTGAGGTACAGCAGAAAGAAAATTTCGATGAATCGCTCACTAAGTTTGATGACTATCTGGCACTCATGAATGCTACTGGTTTACCAGCTTTGAAAGAAATAACACTCATAGACACAAAATTGAAGGATAATGAAAAGGAGCTCCTCACTGAAGCTGCCAAAAAGAATGGGAGAAAATTGATCTTCACAAAACTGGGAAACAAATACGACGATTTCTTTTGATCGAAACATTTCACTAAATAATTTCTTATGACAGTCGAAGAACAAATCAAAGATATTCTCGAAAAAGAAATCGAAGACTATTCTGATTATTTCCCGGATGATGATGCTGTCAGGATCAGGCACGAAAACGATGGTCTATTCGCTCTGGAATATCATAGTTTTTGGCATAACGATTTTCGTAAGACATCTGATGACCACATCATCTTTCATATCATGCAGATGCCTGAATATGCTCACCGGATATCTGCCGTCACGATAACATCTGAAGACGCAGGAGTGAATGGGGTTCAATATTGGGACATAGAATCGCTCATAGATAGCCATACTGTGTTTGACCATCTCAAAGTGCTGATACTGCCTATGAATGATGCGGAAAGTCACAATGGAAAGATCATAACCTACAAGGATATGTATGATGAGAGCAATGCTCTGGGACTCCTGCTAAACAAGTGCCCTGCTCTGAAAAAACTCGTTGCCCCATCTGCACCCGGGCCTTTGTTTTTTGAAAGAGAAGAGTATGGTTTAGAAGAACTGGAGATCCAGACAGGATTTGATCATCAGGATTTCATAGCCAATCTGAGCCGCTCGACCTGCTTCAAAAATCTCACATCGTTTTCATTCAGAGACTATGCAGAAGACTACATGGAAAACTATCAATCACATTGCACCAAATTTGATGATTATATGCTACTGATGACATCCGATACACTGCCATCGTTGCAGAGTATAGTTTTATTTGATACCTGTATAGACGATGGTCAAAAGGAAGCACTCATTAAAGCAGCAAGTGCTAAGGGCAGGACCCTAAATTTTTTAAGTCTGGCTGAGGACTGATCTATAACCTATGACCTTAGTTTCTCTATGATCTCTTCGATGTTCAGTTTCTGCTGCTCACCACTGGCCATATTTTTGAAGCTCAGTTTTCCGCTCGCCATCTCATCGCCGCCGATCACCACTACGAATGGTATCTTTTTATCATTGGCATAGTTCATTTGTTTATCCAGTTTCCTCCTGCCGGGATATATCTCAGAGGCTATATCTGCAGCGCGAACTTTTTGCAAAGCCTCGAAAGCATAAGCCTCACTAGCATCATCGAAGTGCACGAAAAGGACTTTGGTAGTCTCACCCAGCTCCGCCGGAAAAAGCTTCAACTCCTCCATCACATCATAGATGCGCTCTATACCGAATGATATACCCACACCGCTCATATCGCGCCCTCCAAACATCTCTGTGAGGTTGTCATAGCGGCCGCCGCCACCGAGAGAGCCCATTTCTATTTCTTTATTGAAGTCTTCTAAAATTTGTGGTTTATTTAGAACAACCTCCCATATGATTCCTGAATAATATCCTAAACCACGAGCCAAAGTAGGCGTGAATGAAATCCTATCACTGGGGTACTTATATTTAAGTATTGCTTCTAAAACGATTTGAATTTCTGTTAATCCATCAATTCCATCCTGACTATCTATTACTTTGAATTTAGAAATAATATTTTCAAACCTTTCCTCATAATTTTCTTCTGTCATATACATCAGAGGAAGGAGATCAATATACTTATCACCTGTACCTGCTGTCAAAGTATTAAGCTCCTCTTTTACTCTTGCTGAACCAATTTTATCTTCTTTGTCTATTATAGTAGTAAACTCGATAAAATTATTTTCCGCGCCACAAAGTTTTGCAAATCCATAAAGGAATTTACGGCTGCTTAGGTCTATATATACGGGAATGCCCAACACGCGAAACACTTCAGCATAAATGAGGGTCAACTCCACTTCATTTAATAAGGATGTGCTTCCTATAATATCAGCATCACACTGATAGAACTCCTGATAGCGACCTTTCTGAGGTCTGTCTGCACGCCATACCGGTGCGATATGAAATCTCTTAAATGGGAAAGTCAAATCACTTTGATGTTGTACTACATAGCGAGCTAGTGGTACAGTAAGATCATAGCGAAGGACCTTTTCAGAAATGTGCTTTGTGATCGCCGCTGAATTTTTTGACTGCAACTCTGCCTCCGGTGCGTCTTTGAGATAGTCACCGCTATTCAATATTTTAAAAAGCAAACGGTCACCTTCCTCGCCATATTTGCCTGTCAGTGTTTCTAATCTCTCGAATGCCGGCGTGTCGATCTGCTGAAATCCATATTTGCGAAACACTTTTTTGATCGTATCAAATATATAATTGCGCTTAGCTACCTCTTCGGGCAGAAAGTCTCGTGTACCCTTAGGTAAAGACGGTTTTATTTTTTTTATCTCTGCCATAATTTGTTGTCGGTTGTCAGGAATACAAGCATATCTTGTATTGTCTAATGTCTCTTATCTCTGTGGTTCTCAATAATAGCATCACAAGCTCTGTCCAGCATTTGAAATACCTTTTCAAACCCTGATGGACCGCCATAATAGGGATCGGGCACATCTAGCTTTTTGCCGGGGTCAGACTCATTCATGATCAGTTTAACTTTAGCCTCTTCTTCGAGTGTGTGACAGAGGTCGCGCACATTCACGAGGTTTGACGAGTCCATACAGTATATCACATCAAACGCTGTGATATCAGCATAACGTATCTTTCTGGCTTCCTGAGCCGATATATCGATACCATGTACTCTGGCTATATCCTGCGACCTATTGTCAGGTCCCAGGCCCACATGCCCGCCGCCTGTACCTGCGGAGTCCACAGTCCAGTCGAGCCCCTTTTCTTTCAATTTATGTTCCAAAATTCCCTGTGCCAGCGGACTTCTGCATATATTGCCCAGACACACCATCAGTACTTTCATGATGCTAAAATAGTTAATTTGCACATACATGAAATTTTGCTTCTTTTCTTCCCGATCGGGCAAATAAGACAAAGACCTCTTATATTACATCCGCAAAAAAATCATATGGCAGAATTCATACTACTCATTCGCGAGGACCTTTCTAAATATCCGATGCCCGAAGCTGAGCTTACATCGCTAATTCAGGCGCATACCAATTGGGCCAAAGACCTCTCCCAAAGGGGTATTTTCAAGACTGGGTATGGTGTGGACCACAATGGCAAAGTGCTGGGTATGATCAAAAACAAACTGACCGTCAAGCCCATAAAAGATGTGAAAGAGGGTATCGGCGGATTTTATATAATAGATGTCGAAGACCTCGATGCCGCCATCGAGATAGCCAAAGAATGTCCGACATACAATGTGGGTGATCAAATGGAAGTAAGACCGTTGATGTAAGGATTATAAGTTAAAATTTGTATTAATGTTGGATTCTTTTACCATAATAGCATTAGCCACTCCACAGGGAGTCGGCGCCATCGGAGTCATAAGGCTTTCGGGCAGCGATGCTATAGCCATCACTCAGAGTGTCTGGCAGGGCAAAGATCTCACGGTCCAGCCTTCGCATACCATACATTACGGCCACATAGTCGATGGCACAAAAGAACTCGATGAGGTCATGGTGAGTCTTTTTCGTGCACCTCGATCCTTCACTACAGAAGATGTTGTGGAAATCTCCTGTCACGGATCGCCTTTCATTCTCGAGCAGGTCTTGCAGTTACTCATCAACAAAGGTGCCCGAATGGCAACACCCGGCGAGTTTACGCTCAGGGCCTTTCTCAATGGCAGAATAGACCTCTCGCAGGCTGAAGCGGTGGCTGATCTTATCGCCTCCAACTCTGCTGCATCTCACGATATTGCCATCAAACAGATCAGAGGTGGATTTGCTGATCAAATAAAAGAGCTGCGTGCACAGTTGGTCAATTTTGCCTCTCTTATTGAGTTGGAACTGGATTTTAGTGAAGAGGACGTAGAGTTCGTTCACAGAGACGAACTCGTCAAGATCATTGAGAAGATAAAAACGGTGTTGCAACCGCTCATAGAATCTTTTAAATTGGGCAATGTGATCAAAAACGGTGTGAATGTAGTCATAGCAGGCAGGCCCAATGCCGGCAAGTCTACTCTGCTCAATACCCTGCTCAATGAGGAGCGCGCGATCGTGAGCCATATAGCAGGAACCACACGTGACACCATCGAGGAAGTACTGAATATCGATGGGGTACTTTTCAGATTCATTGATACGGCGGGACTCCGTACTACCGAAGATAGTATCGAGGCGATGGGTGTGCAAAAATCAATGGAGAAAATAGATCAGGCCGATCTGGTGGTATACCTCTATGATGTCAACAGCACCTCAGAAGCGGAATTGAAAACGGAGGTTGAAAAACTCAAAGTGGATCGTGATAAGCTACTCATAGTAGGCAACAAAGCGGACCTGACAGACACTATTCATGTGGGTGCAGATCTTTATATTTCGGCCAAAGGCAAAGTCGGCATGACAGCACTCAAGAAGGCTTTTATCGATAAGGTGATCAATAAAACTCTTGCTTCGCAAAACACCATCGTGGCAAATATCCGTCACTATGAAGCGCTGAAAAACGCTTATAATGCACTCGATGAAGTGCTCGCAGGGATCGACAAACATATCACTACTGACCTTATTGCATTTGAACTCAGACAAGCACTTGAATACCTCGGTGAGATATCCGGCGATGTCACCAATGATGAGATATTAGGAAACATATTTTCCAAGTTCTGTATCGGAAAGTAGCCTCCATAAATTAACAAATAGCATTTCGATAGCAAACCCATTACAAGCGCCTATTTACGGGGCTTTTTTAAAGTGCCATTTAGTGCAGGAAATATATTTTAGCCTACGTTCATCCTATTAGGGTAGCTCTTTAGCCTATTCAATTTTGTCCGAAATAATTGCGCTCAAAAACAAGAGACTTTTTACTTTTAAAAATGTGGGAATAATGTAACGTATTTTGAGAATTGTATAACAATTCAGATCTCAATGGCACTTATCTTTGCAGCGTGAAAATTTTTTCACAACGCTACCGCCGGTTGCGGGATTTAAAATTTAATAAGATGAACACTACAACAGTAAAAGGAAGCTGGAACGAGCAGAAAGGAAAGCTCAAGAAACAATTTGCAGTTTTAACTGACAATGACCTGATGTTTGAAGAAGGTAAGAAGGATGAAATGTTGGGAAAACTTCAAATCAAGCTTGGCAAAACGAAGGATGAGTGGACCAAGATCCTGGCATCACTTTAATTTTTTTGCAAAAAAATACCGTTTGGCTCCAAAACTGTCAAACGGTATCTTATCTAAATAGCAGTAGCCTTAAAAGCATTGATGTGAGTATAATCAATATTCAGAATGAGGCATGTCACTGGCTTTAGCCTCGGTCGCGGTGTATATTACATTATATTTTTTACAAACTAAAAACAGAAAAACGTAAAAACCCGCTTATTAATAGTTGTTACCATGTTAATGCTTTTTGCTAGCTGTGAAGTGGAGTTAAGGGACAATAACAGGAATTCTCATATGCATACACGCGATAGACATGAGCATCATGATGGAGGAGGTGAGCATCATGAACGCAGAGATGAACATCGTGATGATGGGGGGCATCATTAATGCAACTAATTATTCCAATAAACACATTCCTAATAAATATGTATGAAACCATCCGCAAAAATATTTTTAGCCTTTCTAATGTTCAGCATTAGTAACGGGTTGCAATATCTTGGTGCAACTAAATATTACAAAACAACAGTATCCGAACCCAATAACGTCACCCAACTGCAGCAACAGGATAGCTTAACTCAACCGGATAATAAATCACGGTTACACAAGGCCTATCCACCGGCTAATCCAGTCCAACCGCGTCCTGATCGCATAAGTCCGGGAAATAATAATCAACGTACTTTGCCAACAGATAGCGGACATAGCCAGCAGCGTCGCAAAGCAAAATTGGCGGGCGAACAAAGTAAACCTCAATAATATGAAAGCAAATAAATGTCAGGCAACTATATCTGAAAGCAGCAAACTGCAATAAACAAGCATAGATGTTTATCAGACTATGCAAATATTAATGTACTTGAAATAAAAACGCTTGAGAAAATCATCTATCGCAGTGAGCAGCATCATTGTCATCATATGTCATACCGTTTATTTTTACAATATCATTTAAAAATTAAAATCAAATGAAACCCACAATCTATATAGTAGCCCTCGGGCTGATCGTTACTGGAGCACTTTTATCTTCGTGCCAAACGAAAGAACAAAAGGTGGAGGAATCCAAACAGGACGTAAAAGATGCCAAACAGGAACTAAATGCCCAGTATCCGGCTTTTAGAAAGTATGCAGAAGAGAAGATTGAAGCAAACAATAAGCGCATCGCTAAATTAAAAGAAAAACTGGCCAAACCTGGCAAAGCCCCGTTGGATGATATGCGTAAACAAAGAATCGAGGATCTTGAAAAAAGAAATGCCGAATTGAGAAGCAGGTTATATGGTTACGAAAATGAACGGTCGGATTGGGCGGCTTTCATGCGCCAGTTCAATCAGGATATGGACAAACTAGGTGATGCCTTCAACGATTTTGGAAACGACCTTAAAAAATAGATAACATAAGTAATAAATCAATTATTTAACAATTAAAATCAAAGATCATGAGATACTTACTATATATAGTCGCCGTGCTGCTGATCGTAGGGTGGCTGATCGGCTTTGTAGGCTATCACGCTGGCGGCCTTATTCATATTCTTCTAGTAATCGCCCTTATTTCGGTATTACTGGATGTAATTGCAGGAAAAAGAATGTTTGGTTAGGAATAGCCCTTACCGCACATTATTTAAGAAACAAATTTCGATTGGAAAATGAGTGCAAAAACCATAGGTTTTGTGGCGTGTCTGCTAATACTAAGCATTGCAATCAGCAGTTGCAAATCGCCGGCAAAACCTAAAGAAACTACTTCAATGAAAAAGATAGATAGTGCAGTGGTCAAGGAGCCTGAAAATAAGAATACCGATACGGATACCGGTAAAGGGGCATCAGTCCCCCTTACTGTGATCATAAAAAATCTGGCCTCATCCACTGCACCGGTAATTGTCGGAGTGTACGGAACAAAAAATAAGTTTCCTGATCCTCATGGCCAATTAAAGGAATATAAATTCAAACCTAAAGGCAAAAACCTTAGCGCTAAAATTACGGATCTTAAATTTGGAACGTATGCACTAGCTATATATCAGGACTTGAACAGTAGCGGAAAAATCAATAAAAATTTAATTGGCATACCTACTGAACCCTATGGTTTTTCGAATAATTACAAACCGAAAGTAAAGGCTCCTGGTTTTGACGATTGTAAGTTTGACTACAGCGCCAAAACAAATTCAGTCACTATTACCATGATTAAATAGAATAGCTTAAACCTGCTTCAATTGAAGCGTCCAACTGCAGGCTGCTAAAAAATGTAATTTAAAAGGAATCTATGTGGTGGCAATATCTTTTGGTTTTTGTTTGCGCTTTGGCAGTGGATATTGTACCCTTTCCATTACCACCCGCTTTCACAATAATGATTTTGCTGCAAATAGTCTTTAAGCTGAATATTTGGGTAGTTATTGTGTTAGGTGTAGCCGGGTCTATAGTTGGTCGTTATATTCTTACACTATATATCCCAAAACTGACTGCTAAAATTTTCAAGCCTTCAAAAAATGAAGACGTTCAGTTTTTGGGAAAGAAGTTAAAAGCAAAGGGATGGAAAGGCCAGGTAACGATCTTGATTTATTCTTTGTTACCCCTGCCTACTACCCCGCTTTTTATAGCCGGTGGAATGGCTAAGATGAAACCCTATTACATTATCCCTGCCTTTTTTGTTGGAAAATTTATCAGTGATACAATTGCCGTACTGATGGGTAAATACGCGGCTGAAAACACACAACAACTTCTGCACGGAATGATAAACTGGAAATCCATTGTAGGTTTAATGCTTGGATTGTTGCTGATTTTTGCATTATTATTTATTTACTGGCGTACTCTCTATCAACATAAAAAATTTAAGCTGCGGTTTAAGATATGGAAGTAAAAATCATGCAAACTCTTATTACAAAATACGACTTCTCTTTTATCGCGATTTGAATAGAAATTCGTATAAAGAATTGTATATAAAACAAAGATGTAATTTTTAAAATCATTCAACCTTGGAACTATTTTTTGTGCCTCAAATCCTAAATACCGTATATATTTACAGAGTTACTTTCAGAAAGTAACGCGTACATATAGATGATAAAAAAAAGTCTATTGGCTTTATTGCTTGCTTATTTAATATGCGTCATACCGCCTGTTATTATGCATCATGTGTTTGCGGACCATGAACCGCCTTCCGATAGTTATGCATCGGTTGGCTCCTACCATATGGGACTGTATGGGCAGTTGCTGATGTGTGCTGTTATTTTATTATTGTTCGCTATGAGAAAGATAGTCAATAGGTTCTTTAAGATCGATGAGGTCATTTATTTTCACTTCCTTTTTTATCTCTTCTTTTATAATGCGGTCAATGTTTTTTTTATCCTTCAAAGTCGAAAATCAGAGATGTTTTACACCATCAGCGGCGCACGAAAGATCAAAGATCCTGTCTATGGATACATATACCCGCCGAATAGTCAAAGGCATGAGACGGTCATGTACTCAGATTCTCTTTTGCTTACTGCCACCTATACATTTGATACCTTCGGACGCAGGTACACTCCCCAAAAATTTGACCACAAGCACATATCGACCCTGTTTTTTGGCTGTTCATTTACCTATGGTGATGGAGTGAATGATGCAGAAACTCTTCCCTCTCAATACGCGGCACTTGATACTATCAGCAATGTCTATAACTATGCCCTGGACGGCTGGGGGCCGCAGCAGACACTACAGCAACTCACACACAGAGATCTGGTCGCAGAAACGCATTCTGACACCGCCCTTGGCATATATGTTTGGATAGATGACCACCTCAGGCGTGCTGCATTATTCAAATCACATTATCTGGGGTGGACACAGTACTTTCCATGTTTTATTCTGGACAAGGATAGCCTGATCTATAAGGGAAATTTCGAGAAAGTATTCCCGCTGAAGGGACTCATGTTTGAACTGATGGACCACGGCATATTTTTTAGAAATATGGATATACCAAGTCAGGAAACTGCAGCGGACTATGAGCTCTCCTGCGCGATACTCAAAGAGAGTCAGAAAGCTTTTCAGCATCAGTTCAGATCGGGAAAATTCATTGTATTTCTATATCCCGGTTATGGATCAGAATTGATACCCTATTTAAAGAAAGCTAAGATCGAATACATACTGGCCGACAAGAATGAGTTAACTCCATCCGACTTCATTCCCAGACACGGACATCCAAATAAATATGCTAATCAAAAACTGGCCGGGTCTCTATTCCTTAGCTTGTCTAACTATCATGAAACTTCAGGTATATGAAGATCACTAAAAAATATATTGCCGTACAATCTTTGCTGATCATCTTCATCTTCTGTCTTGCAGAATTATTTGTGCGTCATCAGGGCTATGCACCCGGAGACCTGCGACCCAACTGGAGCAACTTTCGTCCTGTAGATTCGCTCATTGTTTACCATGATTTCATTGTGGACAGTACAGGAATATTGGTGGCAAACAGAGATCACTTCAGATCAAACGGACCTTTCATCAATGGCAATGGATTCAGGACCTCAGAGTTTCAGGACTTGGACACGGTGAAACATAAACTGCTGCTGATCGGAGATAGTTTCACATGGGGGCTGACAGCACAGCCGCTGGACAGTTGTTTTGCTGATCTTTTAAAGCCAATGATAGAAAGCAGGGTGATCAATACCGGCATACCCATAGCTGACCCGGCGCAGTACGAGGCCATCGCCCGCAGATATATACCCATGCTCAAACCAGAGAAGGTCATAATCATGTTTTACCTTGGCAATGACATCATGCCGGAACCCAGACCGACCATTCCCAATAAACCCTTTTACTATTATACCAATGCAGGAGCCCTGATGGCAAATGACGGAACAGTCAGGCTCCACAGCGCACAGGAAGCATATGATTATTACACAAGGCGAAAATTCTTTCTGATTCATCCCGATAATATTTTTGAGAAGATAGTCGCTGAGAGTGCGCTGCTGTCGCGTATCTATTCTCTCAAATACAGATGGGCAGAAAAGAAGGCTGCAGAAAACGCCATAGCAGATATGTCTGTGACACAAAAATATCTCTATTCCATCGTCGATATCTGCAAGCTCAACAAATGCGCCCTGCAGATCATTTTGATCCCGGAGATAAAGGAGGCTGATCAACCAAAATCCTTTTTTGAAAAGCGTTATAAAGGTTTTTTTAAAGATCCTGTACTATCTGCCTGCACCTATATCCCTGAGGGGAACACGCCGGAAAACTATGTGCCCTATCCTGACGGGCACCTGAATAATAAAGGCCATATATTCTATGCAAAAAAGATAGCCGAGCGCCTGAACCAGATGAGGCGAAAAAATGAATAGGCGGCCATTTGTTAAATATTTATCTACTTTGCGCCTCTTTCGGCGAAACGCTGCATTAAATAGAAAATGAAGATCGACTTTCCACATAAACAGAGTGCTCACTGCGAAAACGGCGTAGTGTCTAATCTGATGCGCTTTCAGGGCTGTGATTTTGATGAGCCGATGGTATTCGGGATCGGGTCGGGGATATTTTTTTCCTATTTCCCTTTTATTAAAATGAACGGTATCCCCGTCACTTCATACCGCATATTGCCGGGATCCATATTCAAGCGCTTCACGAGGCGTCTGGGCATCAAGATCGAAAGCCGAACCTATTCAAGCAAGGAAAAAGCAATGTATGAACTTGACGCCATGCTCGACAGGGGCGTGCCT
>CAIXBT010000259.1 GCA_903917755.1 uncultured Bacteroidota bacterium | reverse complement strand
CCACCTCTGCCGGTGGCGCCTATACCAATAGCACCACAGCCACTTCTCAGGCCAGAGATGCAGGTTTTAATGCCTCGGGAGTGATAGTCAATATTCCGGCAGTACCATATTCGGCAAACTGCTATTATTTCGGATATTCTCAAAGTATAGCAGCTACTGCAGGCAATAATGGTGGGATCGGAGGGATCATCACCGCTTCCTCCACTGTCAATACCCCAAACAATTTTGTTTATAGCTCTGGAGTTGGAACCAATACTATAGTTTTTACAGGCTCGGCCAACTATTATTATTATAACAGTAGTAATCTTTTAACTGCATATTCATTCCCCACAAAAATGACCGTGGTTCTGGGTTCGGGTACCTGGGTGGTTTTCGGATCAGGGGCTACTGCATTCTATGGAGTAGCCTGCGGTCAAACTGCGAATACAGCAACAGTAACCCTCCTAAGTCAATTTACAAATGCGGGACCTCCCAGATCAGTCTGTTCGGCTTTGACCACCAATGCATGGTATCCTGCTGTATTGCTTTATGATATTCTCCCCACTAGCAGTACTTATAATATCCAGTCAGGATTCATCCATACATTCTTTACATACAATACAAATGCAGCTACAGTGAGTGTATCCGCAGCAGCAAATCCGATCTGCGGACAGTCTACTACTGTATTGACTGCGGGAACTCTGAATGGAAGCAGCCCCGGAGGCAATACCGTGAACTGGTGGACCGGCACGGGTGGCACGGGTAATAACATCGCCACGGCTACAACTTATACAGCCGGTCCGGGCACATACTATGTGCGTGTGACCAATGGCTGTTCTTCTGTGGCAGAGGCCAATATTACTGTTTCAACAGAAACAACTGTCCCTACAGTCACTCCGCCATCTACCGTCACGGTCAATAATTCACCTAACAATAGCGGCAACGGAGCTGCCACATTTGCATCATCTCTATTGAGCACTGATGTGCCTACTATTTCTGATAACTGTCCGGCTGGCATAGCGGCTACAGTCAATGATCTGCCTCTATCCGGTAATCTGAAAATATGGGTAAAAGCAGATGCAGGTGTAGTGAAAGATGGAGCTGGGAATGTGGAACAATGGCGTGACCTCAGTGGCAATGGAAATCATTTTGTTCAGACCGACTTTACGAAACGGCCGACACTCAATACCGCTTCTGCTACATTCAACAATGCTCCTACTATTACATTTTCCACAGCGCAGTATCTACAGAACCTTACGGGTTTTGGGACCACTGCCAATTACACTTTGATCACTGTGAGCAGAGAAACAGGAACTTCAAACTACAGAGTCATATCTTCTGCTACTCAAAACTGGCTATTAGGATATTGGGGTGGGTATAAAAATCAAATGTTTGCTACATCCTGGGTATCATCCTCGGCTGGATGTACACAGGTCACCGCCGCCGCCGATGCAGCAGTCCATATGTACTCTGTAGATTACACATCTGGTGGTACCAGCAATTTCTATGATTATGGCAATACCCTTTATACAAATACATGCGGAACAATATCACCTGACAAATTACAACTGAACGGATATACCGGTGCTAATGAATTGTCAACTTCAGAAGTGGCAGAAGTGATCTACTACAACACAGTACTGTCTACTGCGCAGCGTCGCATCGTAGAGGGTTATCTGGCATATAAATACAACCTGCAGGTACCGCTTGCCTCTATGCAGGCCTATCAGGCCTATGCAGGATTAGGTAATACAACTGTGAACTATATGGGTGCTGATGCCAGCGGCAATTTAGCTACGGCTACTTCTTCTACCCTTACCGTCAATCAATATCCCGGACCGAAGATCACCACATCTTTTACGACTTATTGCTCCGGTCAGAATATCCCTATGTATGCTACCCAAATGGCACCTGCAGGACTCGACCTCAACTGTGCTACAAACACGAGTATGATGACAGCATCTCCTACGGTGCCCGTAGGTTCTACCTGGACCATAGAGACTTGGTTCAAATATCCTCTGCCCGCTACTACCACATGGAATACTTTGATCGGAGGTGTTTCAAACAGACATATAGTGGTAGATGAAGGTGCAGGCGGTGGTGCAGGTCGCTTAGGAGTATATAGCGGTGGTACATTCTACCCATGTGGTTATAATTTCCTCTCCACAGGATGCACTCCAACTACGGGATGGCACCATCTGTCGGCTGTAGGAACGGGTGGCAATACTTATTTCTATCTGGATGCAGTCATGGTGGGAAGAGCTGCTGCTCAGCCTACAGACAACGTACAAAACATAGGAAATCTCTCTACAGGTAGTCAGTATAGCGGAGAAATGGATGAAGTGCGAATATGGAATGTAGCCCTGCCGCAAAAAGTGATTAGCTCATACATGACTCAGGGTCTCACTGCCGCTACCGGACATCCTAACTGGTCTAGCCTGGTGGCTTACTATAAAATGGATGCTACAGGTGTCGATTCAAAAAGCGGAACCTATCCTGCTACCGTCAGTGGTGGTGCCACATGGGCCAATAAACCTGCTTTTTATAGTTATACATGGACCGGTCCGGGCGGTACCATTTCACCTAATTCTACCACTACGGCAGATACCACATTAGTGACGGGAGCTGTGACGGGAAATTACTATGTAACAGCAACAGCCAATAGCATTTCCAGTACACAATCAGCTCCATTATATGTCAGCACGACGCCCGCCAAACCAACTGTGAACGGATCTCAATCCAATCAAAGTGTGACAGGCTGCGGATCATTTCTGATAACTGCAGTGTATGACCCAACTAATGCAAATACATGCAGATTTTACGGGCCAAATTCAACGACATTGTCAGCAGGCCCTAACGGTACATCTTTGAATATTGCTCCGGGCACTTTACCATTCACCGGAAACTATTATGTAACAAGTTACAATACGACTACGGGTTGCGAGAGCCAGCAGGTGCAATTGACCATTACAGTTACAAGTTCATTTACGGTCACGATGAGTACACCGACACTTTACAACGGATCCCCTATATCCTGCAGTGGCGGTAGTAACGGAATGGTTCAGGCTACGTCTACTTCTACCGCGTGGCCTATTATTTATTCATGGTCCAATGGGGTCACACATACAGTTGTGGCATCTAATACCTATGATCAAAACTCTGGTCTCACAGCAGGCACCTATAATGTGACAGTGAACGATAACAGCGGATGTCAGACCACAGCTACCATAACGATCTCAGCACCTAGTCCTTTGGCTTCGACAGCTACAATCACAACAAATTTCAATGGCTTTTCGGAAAGTTGCAATGGGGCCACTGTAGCAGGGATCAACACAAGTCAATCGGGTGGTGTAGGCAGTTATGTTTTCACAGCATGGACGGGACCAACCACGATTACCCCTGTCACAACGGCTAACCCTACCTCCTTGGCAGCTGGTACTTACACCTATACTTTTCAGGATGCCAACTCATGTACATTTACCAATAGTGTTACCCTTACTCAACCTATGGCTATCACACAAAACTGTGCGGTGAGCTATATATGCAGTGGTTTGCCACCGGCTTATACATCAGTATCCATTACAGTGACCGGATCGGGCGGTGCCACCGGATTATATGATTTTAACGATGGTGGAGGATGGGTCAATGCAGGTACTGCATCTTATACTTTCACTGGTCTCTCTCCAAGCACGAATTATACGATACAGATCAGAGACCACTCCAATACCGGATGTTCACTTATACCTCAAGTAATAAATACAGGTGCATATCCGTCCTTGTCATCCAATAACGGTACTTGTGAATTCATATACATAGCACCGGGGGGTAGCGGATCTCTGGGATCTAAAAACTGTCCTACAGATATACCGGGAGCCTTATCAATATACTCAGGTACTCCGGGCAGATATCAGTTCATTTTACAGGGTGGCACTTATACATTCACGAGTGCCCTCACATTACCGGACTATGTATATGTGGACGGGGGATATAATGGTAGCTGGGTCAAAGATAACAGCACATCTACTGCTATTAATATCACAGCACCTATCAGCATAGTATCCGGTACCCCACAGGCGGTAGGATTATGGCTGGGAAATAATGATACCCTGCAGGATCTGGCCATCACGGTCACTGCCGCGTCAACAGGTAATACCACCAATTTCGGGACCTCTGTTTACTCTGTATATTCTAATGCAAAAACAGGTTGGCAGATCAACAGATGTAATATCATATCCGGAACTTCCGGCAATGGGAATAATGGAGCAAACGGAGGTGGTGCAGCCGGTGGTGGTGGCGGCAATAGTTCGGGCGGCGGCGGCGGCTGGAACCGTGGCTGCAATGCATGTGGCAATGGTGGTGGCAGTGGTGGTAATGGTTCCACCGGATCCAGTGGCAGTGGTGGAATAGGCGGTGGCAGCGGCGGCAGTGGAGGTAACGGAGGAGGAGGAGGATGCGCCAATGGATGTAATATATTTGGATGCAACTCTACCGGCAGTTCCGGTAATAACGGCGGTGCCGGAGCCGGTGGCTCTACCGGTGGTGGATATACATCCGGTGCCAGACCTTCGGCACCCGGTTTCAGCACTTATTTTTTCCCGGTACAGGCATATAGCGGAGCCGGTGGTGGTGGTGGACAGCAGGGCGGTGGCGGTGGCGGTGGCGGTTACGGCACTTGTTGTTCTTGCGGCTGTCCGAGCGGTGACGGAAATGGTGGTGGTGGTGGCAATGGTGGTGCAGGGGGTGCAGGTGGCGCAGGTGCATATGGTGCCGGTGGAACTTTCGCAGTATATGCATATGGAGGTTCCGGCACTATCAATTATACTACTCTTACTGCGGGTACAGCAGGTACGGGAGGCAGCGGAGGCAATGGTGCCAGTGGTGCAGGGGGTGCAGGGGGTGCAGGGGGTGACTGCTCGGGAGGTTGTAGTCAGGTATGCGGTGGCACAGGTGGCACAGGTGGTGCAGGCGGTACAGGCGGAAGAGGCCAGGATGGCCACAATGGTGTAGCACAGGGTTTAGTACAGGCAGGTGGTGCATCTGTGGTATCAACAGGAGCACTGACCAATGCAACGACTGTGACCTCAGCACTTATCACATGTACGAATTCAGATATCCAGATCACAAAAGGTGCGGGTAGCTGGGCATTGCCAACAAATGTATATTTTGAGAATGATCTGAGTCCATCGACTTCTTCATATACTACAGCTACCAGCCCTTCTGATGTATATATGACTACCACGGGCATGTTTGACCTGCAAGCCAATGGCGGTGACTTCTACGGATACATACATGGAGCAAGTATTCGTACACTACCGACTATTACCTCGATCACCAGTCCTGTATGTCCGGGCACCGGCAATGTAACTTTGAATATGGCTACGACAGGCACTGTCAACTCTACTCTGGCATATGAGTGGTGTGTAGGCGTACCCGGCACCCCATGCTCTGTGGCTACATATACAGTACAAAATCCGGGTGCTATCACGATAACTACTCCCGGCACCTATCAGATCAGGCTTAGGGTGCAGGATCAATGCTGCGGCTGGTCCATTCCGGTCTGGGCATCTGTAGTTGTGACCGGCCCTCCGGCCAATGCTAATGCCATATCAGGTACTACCAATGTTTGTCCGGGTAGTACTTATATCTATACTACTACTGCTATATCACCGGCTCCAGCCTCTTATCAGTGGTCATGGAGTGGCACATCGGGCGTGATACTTAGCAGCGGTTCAACTACGGTTACATGTACAGGTTCATCGGTGACATGTACAGGAGGTACCACTACAGTCAGTGTCACTTATCCGGCTTCATTGGGTACATCGACAGGGTCAGGTACATTATCCGTAGCAGGGGTCAGTGCCTGCTCACAAGTCGGAGTAGCAAGTTCGACAGCCATTAGTATAGTGGGCAATCCGACCGTTGGTATCACAGGTACTACGACGATCTGTTCAGGCAGCTCAACGACGCTTACTGTCAGTTCAAACCATACTATCACAACATACAACTGGAGTTCTACCCCAACAGCCGGTGCTTATACTATATCTGGCTCACAAATAACTACATCAAGCCTCACGGCAAATAATACATACAACCTTACAATAACAGACGTATACGGATGTCAGAATACAGATCTGCAACTGGTCACAGTCAATCACACTACGATCCCGCCTACAGGTGGCAGTGCAAGCACTAATCCAACATGCAGCGGCGGAAGTACCACATTGACCCAAACTGGCGGCACACTAGGTACATCTGCCTCATGGGTATGGTATACTGATGCTACATTTACCACTTTGGTAGGAACAGGTAGCGGAACAACAGGCAGCATCGTTGTAAGCCCGACCACCACGACCACCTATTATGTAAGAGGTGAAGGAGCAGCAGCTCCATGCACAGCCAATTCAACAGGTGCAAGTGTAACAGTAACGGTGAATCAACCGAGCATCGCACCAACTGGAGCAAATGCCAGTGTTTCTCCGATATGCATCGGTAGCAGCAGTACATTGACTCAGACCGGTGGCACATTAGGTACCGGCGCAGTATGGAAATGGTACACAGATGCCACATTCACTACATTAGTTGGAAGTGGTACAGGCTCTACCGGCACCATCAGTGTTAGTCCCGCTACTACTACGACCTATTATGTACGTGGTGAAGGTGCCGCATCTCCATGTTCCAGCAACTCTACGGGTACCAGTGTGACGGTAACGGTAAATCCACTACCACAAGGTACACTATCAGCCAATGGAGCATTCTGTGTGACAGGTACAGGTCAACTGACATGGACAGCCACAACCGGTACCGGACCATATACCGTGATTTATAATGATGGTACCTCAAACCGCACTGCGACCGGTGTCATTAGCGGTACACCATTCTCTGTATTTACAAATCCGGTCACTGCTACGACAACTTATAACCTGGTTTCTGTACAGGATGCAAACTGCATTCGAACCAGTATTTTCACAGGAGGATCAACCACTATCACGGTCAATCCGAATCCTGTACCGACCATCACCACATCAGGTACTCCATGCAACGGAGGTGCCACGGTGACTTATACCACTCAATCGGGACAAAGCAGCTATGTATGGACCATGTCAGGCACATTAGGGACTGATTATTCCATTGTATCTGGTGGCACTAGCACAGCTAACACTGCTGTCATATCATGGATCACTTCCGGCTCCAAAACAGTATCTGTGAATTATACTAATTCAAATGGATGTACTGCTACGACAACTACCTCTAATACTATGACTATTCATTCTGCTCCATCATCAGCTACCATATCAGATGTGATAGACCCATGCAATGGTGGCCACACAGCTTATGTTGATATCGCCGGAGGCACATCACCTTATTCATTCTATCTGAGCTGTACCGGTGCTACCTATACAGGAGTAGTACCTGTAGAGTTTGATGCTCATGGCGCCAGCAGTTGTACCATCAGCTCTATCACAGATGCGAATGGATGCCCGCCGACGACTACTGTAGGATCGCCGGTTACTTATCCATCCAGGACCCTGACTTCGGGAAATACTCAAACATGTACTATACCGTCTAATACGACTCAAGTGTTTTATGATGCCAGTGCAAATCTTATGGCAAAGATCACATCAGGCACTACCGCATTGGGCAGCACGACTGTCATTACTATGATAGATGGCACTGTTCAAAAATTCGGCCCGACACACCTGCAGAGTTATATGCAAAGACACTTTCAGATCACACCTACCACCACTACAGTCCCTGCTACAGTATGTATGTATGTGAGTGATGCAGAAGTGACAGCCCTGAATATTTCATCTGCCACTGACCTTCATACTGCTCCTGCATATTACCAAACTTTTGCAACGAATCTGAGCAACCCCAATATCACACAATATGATGGTGGCAGTGAAACACCGGGCTCTCATACATCACGTACGGTCATTACCAGTATAACTTCCACTCACAATCCGACTCTCGATGGCGCTACCTATAGCGGAGCTTGGCAGTTATGCTTCAACGTGAGCGGCTTCTCGGGATTCTATATTCATGCAGCTAACAATAACGCCACACCGCTGCCTGTTACCTTGATCAGTTTCACAGCTACAGTCGTTGATAATAAATACATTTCTTTGGACTGGGCTACAGCCACTGAGATAGACAATTCAGGCTTTCAGGTCGAACGCAGTACAGATGGTGTGAATTTTACTGCTATAGGCTGGGTAGATGGCAATGGTAACAGTACCGTAGTGAATACCTATCAGTTTGATGATCTGACAGCTTTACCTTCAGTAATGTACTACTATCGATTGAAGCAAGTAGATATCGATGGTCGCTTTGCATATAGCAATATTGCTTCGGCATCATTACTAGGTACAGATGGATTCACATTAGAGAATATGTATCCTAATCCGGCTACAAATCAGGTGACGCTGAGTGTGATCTCTAACATCAATACAACTGCTACGATCATAATGACAGATATGTTGGGCAGAATTATTTTCAAAGATGTAATGCAAATGTCTGTGGGTTATAATATCAATCAATTTGACCTGAGCGATATAACACAAGGAACATATAATGTAACTATTTCTTCCGGCAAGATCATTACGACCAAGAGGTTGGTAATAATACGGTAGAATTGTTAAACCTGTCAAACATGACATACATCATATTTATTGACCTGCATTCCGTTTAGGTTTGTTATATGTCAATTCGTATACTAACTTGTATCATATTTATTTCGGTGTTCTTCGCCGGTTGCAAAAATAATAATAGCAATAGCGGCACACTACAAATAAAACTTTCGCATAAGGTAGACAATAATGCCTTTCAATTAGACACTATGGCCTATACCTGCGATGCCGGCTACAAATATCAGGTCACCAAACTGAACTACTATTTATCTGATTTTATTTTTACAAAAAGTGATGGCAGCCAATACAAGTGCGATTCTGTTTTTTACGTTGATGCCGCTCTTGATCCGAATAACATTTTAGTATTCCCCAATGTAGCACCCGGCAATTATACAAAGCTGAATTTCTGTCTGGGTTTGGATTCCATACACGATATAAGCAATGCTCTGCCCACTACAATGAATAACATCAACATGCAGTGGCCGGATATGATGGGCGGTGGTTATCACTTCATGAAATTGGAAGGCCACTATATAGACTCTACAGGCACATGGGGTTATGCGATGCACCTCGGGAAAAATAAAAATCTGGTTCATATACAGCTGACCAGAGCTTTCAGCATCAGCGAAAACAATACGGGCAATCTGAATCTTGTGATGAATATCAACCAGTGGTTTAGAAATCCGATCTATGACTTTGACAAGGATGGAAACTACTCAATGAATAACGATACAGCCCTTTATAAACTTTGCCTTAACGGATCAAATATTTTTAATTGAAAATGAAAAATCGATCTCTGTTCCTTTTTTTATTGGCTTCAATGATATTGGTTGTATTCTCCTGCAAGAAAACAAGTGATACTCCACAGACGTCATTCACCCCTTATCAGATCCAGACACCTAAGTGGTTTCCTACTATGGTCATACCGGCAGACAATGCCATGAGTGTAGAGAGAGTGCAGCTGGGAAGGAAGCTCTATTATGATACACTTTTAAGCAATAACGGCAGAGCCTGTGCCGGATGCCATACCCAAAGCAAAGGATTCACATCTGACAACTATCCCGGTGGCAATGTATTGCCGCATGTGAACCTGGGCTGGAGCAAAAACTTTTTGTGGAAAGGAGACAAGACATGCTCTCTCGAAGATATGATGGTATTTGAGGTAAGTGATTTTTTTGAGACGGACCTCAATAAATTCAATGCCAACTCGACATACAAAAAACTCTTTTACACTGCTTACGGGATCAATACCATTACCCATAAAGACCTCGCTTATGCCCTTGCTCAGTTTCTGCGCACTGTCAACTCAGGCAACTCTAAGTATGATCAATTTCGCAGGCTGGAAGTGGCATTGACACCAAGTGAAGAAAACGGGATGACCATATTTTTTACAGAAAAGGGTGATTGTTTCCATTGCCATATCAACACTTTCTTCACTGACAATTCTTTTCACAATAATGGACTTGACAGTGTTTTCACTTCAACGACTATGGGCCGATATGATGTGACGGGCAATACAAGTGATATCGGTTTATATAAAACCCCTACCCTTCGCAATTGTGAGCTGCGGAATATGTTCATGCACGATGGTAGATTTACGACATTGACAGATGTGATCGAGTTTTACAACAGCGGCGTGCATCAGCATTCTCAGAATATAGACCCACTGATGACCTTGCCATACAAAGTAAATGGCCTTCATCTCACCCAACAGGATAAATCAGACTTGCTGATGTTTCTGAAAACGCTAACAGACACAAGTTACACCAATAACACTGCGTTGTCGAAACCTAATTGATAAATATCCCGGCTTACTTTATGATCGCTATCTTTTGTTGATAGGTCTTTCCTGATCTATCAGATGCCTGAATTATATAGATCCCTTCAGACACATCCCCAAGTGTCAAAACTATTCCGTTTTCATCATTGACACTTACATTGGTTTGAACTAGGGAGCCCAGCAGATCAAAAAGGTGAACCACTACCAGTTGTTTTAAACCATTAGCCAGTCGGCATATCACTTTATCTTTAGCGGGATTGGGAAAAACCTGTAGCTGATCATTTTCTGCAGTGATATCTGCGATAGCATTCGTAGCACTACTGCTCCATGAAGTATCGGAAAAGAGCATAATGCCACCTCTGATATTTCCTGCCAGATAATCATTTTTGCCATCGTGATTGATATCTGCTATACTGACATTAGATCGTAGTCCCGGTTTAATACCCAATACATTTGAGTCGAGCAGCGCAAAAGTGCCGCTACGCAGACTGTCAGGATCGACAGCAAACTTGAGTATATAACCTCTCTGTGACCCCGAATAGAGCACCGTAGCGCCATTTTCTCTCATGATAAATGGGTTAGAAAATCCTTCTACTGTGCCAAGATGGTAATCCCAAACCTTTACATTTCCGAAAAACTCATTTACTGAATCCATCGAAAACTGAGGATGAGTTGCTGTGCCGAAATTCCAGAAATAAAATATGTGACTGCTGGTAGGTGATGGTGAGCGTCCACTAGAACCGATGACCAGATCATTGAGTCCGTCTCCATTCACATCATAGATGAATGGGGCTGCATCATTTCCGATATTAATGCCAAACCAATTAGGGTTTGTCATGGCTGGAAATGAAGCCTGAGACACAGTACCAGCATTATGAAAGAAGGCGATATTGCCTGCGAAATTTCCCACTACCATATCCGGTAGCCCATCTCCATCCAGATCGCCGAAGGCAGGAAAAAGTCCATTGTATAAACCATTCGCATCATAGACACTCAAATGATTCCAGTCGGTATCTATTAATTGAAAAACAGGCAT